>CAZIFX010000015.1:0-45851 GCA_964538415.1 uncultured Halobellus sp. | reverse complement strand
CGTTCCCGTCGTCGTACTCGAAGTCGATCTCGCCGTGGAGCTTCCGGACGCACCAGTGACATCCTCCGCGCCGTGAACGGCGCGGCTTCCCGGCATGGGAATACCAGCTAAGTTTCGCTGTTGCTGGCAGAGGGTTCCGACCCGTGGAAAGTCGAGAGAGTCATCTGCGAGGGTTCCTTGCTCGTCTCTCGGTGGGTCGTGGCGCTGTCACAGGCGCTCCCATCCCGTGAGATGTCATCGCCCGCCGGTTTCAGCGGCAGGCTCTCACCCCACGGGTCGTGGCGGTCAGCGATGTTGACCGCCGCGTTGATGTCTGCGTGGTACTCCGACACCCAACACTCCTCGTTCTGACACCGGAACTCATCGCCGTTCCGATACCCGACGTGGCCACACTCGTGACACGTCTGCGACGTGTAGGACGGCTCGACGTATTCAACCGGGATGCTAGACTCTCGTGCTTTGTCCTCGATGCGCTGTTGAAGCCGAGCGAACGCCCATGCGTGGAGGCGTCGGTTCATCCACTCGCCGTAATCGAGGTCTTCGCGGATGTCCGAAAGGTCTTCCAGCACGAGGACTGGCTTCTCGAATCGACAGGCGTACTCGACGGCACGTCGAGACGCCTTCTCGACGATGTCTGTGAGTGCGTTCTGGTAGTGGTTGAATCGCTCGTCTATCCGCCACTGTGCGGCGTCACGCTCTTGGAGTCGTTTGAGCGTCGTGAACATCTCTTTGCGAAGGTGACGAGCGCGACCACCGTTGATGAGCAGTGGGTCAGTCGGAGTGCCCTGCTCGCAGGCACAGCCCGCGAGCAGGTGTGCTTCGCCAATGTCGAAGCCGACTGGTGTTACATCGTCGTCTGTCGGTTCGTAGTCCGGTTGTTCGACCGGGAACTCGACGGTGACGCGGAGTGTCCACGACGTGCGGTGGCGTTGCAGTCGGAGTTGTCTCGCCGAAGCGTCACCGTGTACGAGGTCGTGCCACAGACCGTCTTGTTCGGGGTTGATACGAAGCGGTATCCAGAAATTCGTCCCGCGACCGGGTTGCGGTGCCCACCATGTGAACTCGTAGTCACGCGCCGCCGAGTGGTCGAACTCGGCGGCTTGGTTGGTGAGTCGAACCGGATGGTCATCGTCCAACTCTTGTGCGTCGTAGGTGTCGTGAAGTTGCGGGACGTAGTTGCACAGGGCCGCTTTCGCCTGATACGGTAGGTCGTAAGGCGTCACCACGTTGCTGGTTGCGCTCATCGTGTCACACCCGGCGTCGAACGCCTCGTGAAGCCCCTCACGGTAGGTTTCGAGCAGGTCACACAGTTTCCGCTCTTTGTGTGTTGTCGGTGGGGCGAGTGTCGCTTCCAGCGTTTTCGTGGTTGTTGCGGTCATGCTACTGGTCGTCCACGTAGTCCATCAGCACGTCAATGCTCACTTGGCCGGTCGTAGCGAGGAAGTACCCCGGTTGCCAGAACGCATCTTCGAGCGTTTGTGTTACTTCGGGATACTCCGACCGAATCCGGCGAGACGTGACGCCTTTGAGCGAGTTGATGAACTTCGTGAGGTCTGTGGTTGGTTTGGTCCGAAACAGGATGTGAACGTGGTCGGTTCCGCCGTCCACGTTCTTGATGTCGGCCTCGAAGTCATCTGCAATGTTGTGGGCGATTTCAGCGACACGCTCTAGCCGCTCATCCGTGAGGATGTCGGCACGGTACTTCGTGACGGTCACGAAGTGATACTGAAGCGCGTACACTGTCTGCGACCCGGTTTGCAGATGATACTCCATTTGGCCTTAGCAGATACAAGACACCCAAGACAGATAACTATTGTGACGTGAGGTATTCAGCAGGGAGAAACCGAGTGGTTCGTTGCACAGAGCTTACGCGATTCACTCCCGCCCTGTTCGTTCCTCGGTTCCGACTGAGTGTCGGAACACTCGTCACTCACGGGAAGGGCGGGATTCTCTCGCTGAATCAAGATAGACGACCCACAGCCCGATGCCCTGTCCGTGCTGGAGGGGCGTCTCCTCGCCGGCTCGGAGCGTTTCGATCTCGTGTTCCGGGATGGGATCGTTGCCGTCGCGAACCTCGAATCGAACGTCCTCGCTTGCATCCGGAGCCTTCGAGACCGAAATACGGGTCGTCAGATCGGGCGGTTCGAAATGAACGATCGCGTTCTCGACGAGATTGCTGAGCAGCATGGAGAGCAACACTCGATCGGTACGAAGGTGAAGCTCCGAGGGCGTGACCGTCCACTCGACGGTGGCCTCATCGTGCATCTCGGAACACCCTCGTTCGATCTCCGTGAGGACGTCCGCGGTCTGGAGCACTTCGGGTTGTCTGACCCGTTCTTGAACGTCCTCGAAGCTCCGAACCTTCTCCGCGATCGACTCCAGTCGGTCGCTTGCGGCCGCGATGGTCGCCGCCCGTTCCGCACGTCGCGGATCCTCGACGTCGGAGCGGAGCATCTCCGCGTAGCCGCTGATGACCGTCGTTTCGTTCCGGAGGTTGTGTCTGAGAACCCGATTGAGCACCGCGATCTGCTGTCCGTGCTGTCGTTCCTCCGTGACGTCGTACAGGACGATCATGCACCCGACGAACTCGCCGCTTGGACGGTCCAGCGGGGTGTACGAGAGCGCGAACGTCCCGGCCCCGTCCCCGCCGATGGTGATCTCACCCGTTTCACGCAGCGTCTCCAGTGAAACGCCAAGCGCGGTCTCCAACGGGACGGGTAGCGGCGTCGAGAGCGCGTTCAAAAACAGGTCCTCCGCTCGATCGTTCGCACGCACGATCCGCCGTTCGGCATCGAGGATGAGTACGGGATCGGAAAGCGAGTCCAGGCCGGTACGCTCCGCCATCCGCTGGGTCGCGGGGTTCGTCGCGAACATGTGCGTTCCGACGAACGCGTACGCATCGAGCGCGACGTGGATGAGCATCAACGGCGCCGTCAGGTGCAGCTGCGGGACTGGTCCGATCTCGAACAGCCAAGCGACACGCCGACGGTCGGCGGGACGGTACTCAGCATGACCGCCGTCGCCTCGCGCCGATAGAGGGACCGTAACTGAGGATGGCGCCGATCAACAGAAGCGATCCGACCGCTGCGGTCCCGACCGAAAAAAGCAGCGCGAAGAAGCCCCAGGGCTGAACGGTGTATGAGACCGTCGCCAGCCCGAACACCGGATCGAACCGGAAGTCGGCCCACACGAGTCCGTGTGCCGGATTCGTCATCGCAAGCCCGGTCGACACGAGGGGGACGGCGGCGACGATCCCGAAAAGCGGCGTGCGGATGAGGTCGCCCCGACCGGTGTAATCGAGGCCGAACGCGAGAAAGAACGGACCCATGAAACAGAGATAGATGAACGTGATCACCCCGAGCGCTACCCGCATCGTCGGATCGAAGACCAGCAACGAGACCGCATACGAGAGACAGAACACGGCGACCGACGCCATGTTTCCCATGAACCAGGCCGCACCGGGTTTGTCCCGCTGGGAGTAGAGGTACTGCAACAGATACAGGGCGCCGACGCTTGCTCCGATCGAGGCGGCGACGATCCCGTATCCGAACGCGCTCGGCGTCATCGTCACTGCTCGCCTTTTCAGGCGAAACCGTCTATAACCTTGTGGAATACGGTCTTCGGGACGACATGAGCCGTCCCGGGGCGAAGACTCCAGGATCCTGTCTACGGAGTCGACGCGGCAACGGCCTAGCACGAGTTCGATCGACGCGAATCTCGTCGGTGGATTCAGGAGACTCACGCACGTATGGATCCGTATGGAACTGTTCTGGCATCGTCGCGACCTCCGCGTCGCCGACGACGTCGGCCTCGCCGCGGCGGCCGAACGCGACGACGTTGCACCGGTCTTCGTCTTCGACGAGGACGTGTTGGCACACGCGAGCGACGTTCGGGTCCGGCGGCTCCTCGACGGACTCGCGTCGCTTCGGGACGACTATCGCGAACGGGGAAGCGACCTCCTCGTCGCTCACGGCGACCCCGCGACGGTCCTCCCGACGCTCGCGGGTGCGGCGGGGGCCGACCGGATCGTGTGGAACCGCGATTACTCGGGGGTGGCACGCGAGCGCGACGCACGGGTTCGGCGGGCACTCGCCGACGCCGGCATCGAGCGGGACGCCCACCACGACGCCGTGTTGCACACGCCGGACTCGATCCGGACGAACGCCGGCGATCCCTACTCCGTCTACAGCTACTACTGGAAAAAGTGGCGCGACCGCGACGTCGACGACCCGGCCCCGACGCCGACCGCCGACGACCTCGTCGCCGCCGATCCGCTCCGAGAGAGAGTCAAGGGAGTCGACGTCGCCGTCGGTGACCTTCCGTCGCCGTCGGACCTCGGATTCGACGAGCCGGAGGTGGACCTTCAGCCGGCTGGAACCGACGCGGCCCGAAAACGGCTGGACGACTTCCTCGCCGAGGACGTCTTCAGCTATGCGGAGGACCGCGACTACCCGGCCCGGGAGGGGACCTCGCGGCTGTCAGCGCACCTCAAATACGGGGAGATCGGTCCACGGGAGGTGTACGCCGCGACCCGGCGGGCGAAGAAAACGGCCGCGGATCGCCCCGACTCCGACGCGGTCGAGAGCGTCGAGGAGTTCCAGGGTCAGTTGGCCTGGCGCGAGTTCTACACGCAGGTGCTGTATCACAACCCCGAGGTCGTCACGGCGAACTACAAGACGTACGAGGAGGCGATCGACTGGCGCGACGATCCCGAGGAGATCGCGGCGTGGAAACGCGGCGAGACCGGCTATCCGATCGTGGACGCCGGCATGCGCCAACTCCTCGCGGAGGGGCACATGCACAATCGCGTACGGATGATCGTCGCCTCCTTTCTCACCAAGGACCTGCTGGCGGACTGGCGACACGGCTACGAGCATTTCCGCGAGCGACTCGCCGACCACGACACCGCCAACGACAACGGCGGCTGGCAGTGGGCCGCCTCGACGGGCACCGACGCCCAGCCGTACTTCCGGATATTTAATCCGATGACGCAGGGCGAACGCTACGACCCCGACGCCGAGTACATCACCACGTACGTCCCGGAGCTGTCCGGCGTCGACCCCGAACTGATCCACGAGTGGCCGGACCTCATGGCCGTCCAGCGGGCGAACACGGCCCCGGAGTATCCCGATCCCATCGTCGATCACGGCGATCGCCGCGAGCAGGCGCTCGCGATGTACAAGCGAGCCCGGGGCGAGGATCCCGACGAGTAGCGACCGCCGACCGTCCGCCGACGGCCGACTGACAACCGACCGCAGATCCTCGGCCGGCAAACGCCGGTCGCGTCCTGCCGCGTGGACAACCGACTTGTCCGCCGGTCACGTATCCGCTCGCATGAACGTTGACGTGCTGTTGTACGACGGCTTCGACGAGCTCGACGGCATCGCGCCGTACGAGGTGTTCGACTACGCGCTTGAGTACGCCGCGGAGGGCGAGAGCGACGCTGGCGGCGAGGACGACGCTAGCGGCGAGGACGACGCTGACGACGAAATCGATGCCGGAGGCTCGGCGGGGCGCGTCCGATACGTCACCCTCGAGGACCGCGAGTTCGTCACCGCCAGCCACGGGACGCGCGTCGGCGTCGACGCCACGCTGCCGGCGGCCGAAGCCACGGACGCTCCCGACCTGCTGATCGTGCCGGGCGGCGGCTGGAACGCTCGCGACGAGGAGGCCAGCGCGTGGGCGGAGGCGCGGAAGGGCGACGTGCCGCGGGTGCTCGCCGACTATCACGCCGCCGGCGTCCCGATCGGCTCGGTCTGTACCGGCTCGATGCTGCTTGCGGCGGCGGGTGTCACGGACGGCAGACGCGCCATCACGCACGCGGGCGCCGTCGAGGAGCTCCGTGAATCGGGCGCAACGGTCGTCGACGCGCGAGTCGTCGACGACGGCGACCTCGTCACTGCCGGTGGCGTGACCTCCGGAATCGACCTCGCGTTGTACCTCGTCGAACGCGAGTTCGGCCCGACCATCGCCGACCGCGTCGCGACCGTCCTCGAACACGAACGTCGCGGCGAGGTCGCGCTCCGATCAGATGAAATAGAGGGTGTAGAGGAGCAGTAGCACCGAAATCACGCTCACGACCAGGATCCAACCCACGATGATGATCCCGACCTGCCGCATCGTCATGTCTTCGCCGCTGAGGATTTCGCCGATGCCCATGGCTTCGCCCACGCCATCGCATGGTATAAAGGATCGGCTCCGCAGCGACCACGAGTGCCGTCCGTCACCCGTCGACCGTGATCACGGTACAGTCCAGCTGATCCCGGAGGAACGAGTCGATGTCGGGATCCGAGAGCAGCTTCTGGACCATTCGGCGCCACCGACCCGCCTGCTTCGAGCCGATGACGACGACGTCGGCCCCCTCCGCCGCGACCTCTTCCAGGATCGTCTCCTCCACGAGGAACCCCCGCCGAACGACGTAGCGGGCGCGGTCGAGCCCGCCGATCCGACGTTCGACGGCGCGTTTGAGCTCGGTCCGAGTGACGTTGTGGCTGTTCTGGTACAGGTCGACGTGAAGGACGGTGAGGTCGGCGTCGCGCTCCTCGGCGACCCGGACGGCCTCACGAAGCGTGGCCTCCGAATGCTTCGAGGGAGGATACCGAACGGGCACCACGACCAGAGTCATGTCAAGTCGGTCGTCCCCTCGACATAAATACGCTGTCGGTACGGCGTTGCCGCCGGAACTCAGGTTCCGTTGGCGTCCGGCGGCGACTGTTCGCTCTCCAGTGCACGTCGCGTCGGCTCGTCGACCTCCACGAGATGACAGAGGGGGTTGCCCGGATAGACGACGGGATTCTCCAGCACGCCGATGAGCAGGCCGGTGAACGGCGCCTCGATGCCCAGTGGCTCCTGCTTAAACGGGTTGGTGATCGTCGCGATGCGGTCGCCCTCGTGAACGAGCGAGCCGCTCTCGTAGTGCGTGTCGACGATCCCGCCAGCGTCGGCACGCAACCACGTCTTTTCGCCCGAGCCGGCGACGATGGTCCGCCAGCCGGGCCACCGGACCGTCGACGTCTCCAGGACGTCGTACTCCGCGAAGACGGAGCGGACGCCGGCGAGGGCGTCGTCGATGAGCGTCCGTTGGAAACGGTGTGCCTCGCCCATCTCGATCGTGATCGTGGGTATTCCGTCGGCGGTCGCCTCGCCACGGAGGGTGCCGCCCGGCCCCTCGCTGTCGAGAATGACGCTCGATCCGAACGACATGGCCAGTCGGTGAACGCCGTCGTCGGTCATGTCCCCGCGGACGTGCAGCATGTTCGTCCGCCCGCGCGTCGAGGTGTGAAAGTCAAGTCCGAGGTCGCAGGGTTCGATGAAGTTCGAGTAGATCCGGTGGGCCATCCGGTTCGAACTCGTCGAGCCCTCCTTGCCGGGAAACGATCGGTTGAGGTCCCGGTCGTACACCGGCAGATATCGCTGCTGTGCGAGAAACCCCGGCACGTTGAGCACGGGCAGACAGACGAGCGTCCCGGCGAGCTCGGAGAGATCCCACCCGTGGGCGACCTCGCGGACCACCTCGATTCCGTTGAGTTCGTCGCCGTGGGCGGCCGCCGAGAGGAACACGGTCGGGCCGTTCCGCTCCCCGTTGACGATGGTGACCGGAATGCGAACCGGGTCCCCGAGATAGGTCTCGCTGATCCCGTAGCGGATGTTCTGGGTCTCACCGGGCGGCACCGCGCCGCCGTTGTACGTGAAGACCCCGTCGTCGCTCATGTGCCACCCGAACCGGGGGACGAATATATATATGACGACCCGGAGATCCGCACCGGGACGCCCATCACGTCCGCCGATCCGCGACGCCGAGCGCTCGGTGCGGCCACGACGCCGACCGACCGGAGACGGCCGCGACATCGATCGGGTCTGTTTTTATGATGGCGGTCGAGAACTCGTCCATGACTCGGGACCCGGTACGAGTGGGCGTGCTGTCGTTACACAACAGCAAGGAAACGAAGGCGATCTGTAATGCGGTCGATGATCTCGGACACGAACCCGTCTGGCTTCGCGAGGAGAACGCCGCGATCACCGTCGACGACGGCGAGGTCGACGTCGAACCCGCCGTCGACGTGATCGCCAACCGGCTGTTGGTCTCGAACACGGACCAGCCCGCCGAGCTGCTCGGATTGGCGACGACCTTCGAGCGCATTCGCCCGATGCTCAACGAACCCGACGCCGTGCTCGCGTCCATCCACAAGTTCGCGACGGCCGCCACGCTCGCCGACTGGAACATCCGGGTTCCCGACGCGCTGTTGGCGCTCTCGAACGATCGGCTCAACGAGGGCCGTGAGCGTTTCGGCGAGGTCGGCGTGTACAAGACGGCGATCGGCACGCACGGCGGCGGCACCTGGAAGGTCGATCTCACCGAACGCGTGAACCCGAAGGTCGGCAACCGGCAGGCGTTCCTCCAACGGCTCATCGACCGCGACGACGAGGCGCACCGCGACCTCCGCGTCTACGTCGTCGGCGACGAGATCGTCGGCTCGATGTATCGCTACGCGCCCGAGGGCGACTGGCGGACGAACGTCGCGCTCGGCGGAGCCGTCGAGGACGCGACCGATGACATGCCCGAGGAGGCCGCCGAGACCGCCCTCTACGCGGCGGAAGTCATGGGCCTCGATTACGCCGGCGTCGACCTCGTCGAGGGATACGACGGTTGGTACGTCCTCGAGGTCAACCCGACGGCCGGGTTCAAGGGGCTATTCAAGGCGACCGGGAAGAGCCCGGCCCCGTACATCGCCAAGCTCGCGATCGAGACCGTTGACGGCGAGGTCGACGACGAGGAGGTCGAACGGGTCGCACGGACGCTCGACGACTCCCGTCCGAGTTGCGCGCCCGTCCCGAAGCCGACGCCCGAGGAGCTTCCGCTCATCGGCTACATCGAGGACGTCGTCGTCACCGGGACCTCGGGGTCGACGAACGCGTACGCCAAGTCCGACACCGGTGCGACGCGAACGAGCATCGACACGAAACTCGCCGCGGAGATCGGCGCCGGGCCGATAAAGAGCATGACGCGCGTGAAGTCGGGAAGCACCAAGGGCGGGAAGGCCCGCCCGGTCGTCGACCTCGTCGTCGGCATCGGTGGCAACCAGCACACGGTGACTGCGAGCGTCGAGGACCGCGGCCACATGGACTACCCGCTACTTTTGGGACGGGACATCCTCGAGCACTATCGCGTCGACGTCCGCAAACGCGCCGACGCCGACCCCTCGGACCGCGACGACAGCGGCCCGCTCATCGAGGAGGAGTAGGGGCGTCCCGACGGTCGACGTCGCGTGCGGCAGCTTGATCCACGTCGCGTGCGGCAGCTTGATCCACGTCGCGTGCGGCAGCTTGATCGATCCGGCCGCTCGCCGACATACCTTTTCGGCCGAGCGTGCCGATCAGGACTCGTAGTCAGCCCAGACGTACCGGGTCGCGTAGCTACGGTAGGGCCGCCAGGGTTCCGCGATCTCCCGCATCTCCGCCCGGGTCAGCTCCTCGCCGTCGTTGTACAGCGCCTCGATCCCCCTTCTAACCGCCAGGTCGCCGAGCGGAAGCACGTCCTCGCGTCCGAGCGCGAAGATGAGGTACATCCGTGCGGTCCACTCGCCGACGCCGGTGATGGTCGTGAGATCCGCGACGACCGCCTCGTCGCTCAGCTCGGACAGCCCCTCCCTCGTGAGGTCCCGTTCGTCGAACGCGGTCGCGATCGACCGAAGATACTCGACTTTCGTTCCGCTGAGGCCCGCCTCACGCAGTCGCTGCTCGTCCGCCGCGAGCACGCGCTCCGGCGTGACGTCGTCGTCGAGCGCCGCGAAGACGCGTTCGCGGATCGCCGCCGCCGAGGCCGTCGAGAGCTGCTGATTCACCACCGACCGACAGAGTCGTCCGAACTCGTCGGCGGCGGGCGTCACGGTCAGCCGTCCGTGCTCGTCGATCAGCGACGCCATCGTCGGATCCGTACGGAGCACCGTCTCGACCTCGTCGTTCATTCCATCGTCCCTCCGTCTGCCCCGGATAAACGCGTTTCGCGCCCGGTTCGCGATTCATAAACAGCAAAGGTGTTTCTCGTTGCGAAAAGAGAAACGTTCAACCGGGACGCTTCCGACCGGTGGGACATGGAGATAGAAGACGTCCAGCGAGTGGCGGTGCTCGGGGCCGGAAACATGGGGCACGGCATCGCCGAGGTCGCCGCGCTCGCAGGCTACGACGTGACGATGCGTGACATCAACGAGGAGCTCGTTCGGAACGGCTACGAGCAGATCGAATGGTCGCTCGGCAAGCTCGCGGAGAAGGACCGAATCAGCGAAACGGAGGCGAACGCGGCACTCGATCGCGTCGAACCGCTCGTCGACCTCGAGGCTGCCGTCGAGAACGCGGACGTCGTGATCGAGGTCGTTCCGGAAAAACCGGAGATCAAAGAGGAGGTATACGAGGAGGCGGAGACGTACGCGCCGGATGGCGCGATCTTCGCGACGAACACGTCCAGCCTGTCGATCACAGACCTCTCGGAGATGACGGAGCGGCCGGAGCGGTTTTGCGGAATGCACTTTTTCAACCCGCCGATCCGAATGCCGCTCGTCGAGGTCATCGCCGGCGCACACACCGACGAGTCGACTCTGCAGCTGATCGCCGAGCTCGCCGAGGAGATGGACAAGACCCCGGTTCGCGTCCACAAGGACAGCCCCGGGTTCATCGTAAACCGGGTCCTCGTCCCGCTCATGAACGAGGCCGCGTGGATCGTCGAATCCGGCGACGCGACCGTCGAGACCGTCGACTCGACGACGAAGTTCGGGCTCGGCCTCCCGATGGGCGCCTTCGAGCTCGCCGATCAGGTCGGCATCGACGTCGGCTACCACGTGCTCCAGTACATGCACGGCGAGCTGGGTGAAGCCTATCGACCCTGTCCGCTGCTCGCCGAGAAGGTCGAGGCCGACGAGCTGGGCAGGAAGTCGGGAGTCGGCTTCTACGACTACGAGAGCGGTGGCGCCGACGTGCCGACGGACGCGGTCGACGAAGACGTCCAGCGTCGCCTGCTCGCGGTGATGGCGAACGAGGTCGCCGGTCTGATCGGCAACGACGTCGCCGACGCGACCGCCATCGATCGGGCGGTCACGCTCGGGGGCGGCTTCCCGGACGGCCCGGCGAAGCTTGCCGATAAGGCGGGACTCGACGCGCTCGTCGACACGCTCGACGATCTCGCCGATGTGACCGACGCGGAGCGCTACGAGGCGTCCGATTTCCTTCGTGAGGCCGCCGAACGTGGCGGGTTCCACGACGACGCGGACGGGTCCGACGAGACGAGTGGAGACGGCGCGGACGCGTTCGGTTACGACACGCTCGTCGTCACGATCGAGGACCGGATCGGCCAGGTGACGATCGACCGCCCCCACCGAATGAACACGATCAGCGACGAGTTGCTCGACGAGCTCGCGGACGCGATCGATGCCCTCGGCGCCCACGAGGACGTGCGATCGATCCTCCTGACGGGCGCCGGCGACCGGGCCTTCTCCGCCGGTGCGGACGTCCAGAGCATGGCGGCCGGCGGGGGCGACCCCATCCACGCCGTCGAGCTCTCACGGAAGGGTCAAGAGACCTTCGGAAAGCTGGAGACGATGGATAAACCGGTCGTGGCGGGGATCGACGGCTACTGTCTCGGCGGGGGCATGGAGCTCGCGACCTGTGCCGACCTCCGGGTCGCTTCCGAGCGATCCGAGCTCGGCCAGCCGGAACACGACCTCGGACTGCTTCCCGGCTGGGGCGGCACCCAGCGACTCGCGCGGATCGTTGGGGAGGGCCGCGCCAAGGAGATCATCTTCACCGCCGAGCGGTACGATGCGGAGACCATGGAGAAATACGACTTCCTCAACGAGGTCGTCGAGAACGACGCGATCGAGGCGCGCGCACGGGAGCTCGCCGCCGACCTCGCCGCCGGGCCGCCGGTCGCACAGCGATACACGAAGCGGGCGATGCACGCGGGACGAACCGACGCGGAGGCCGGCCTCGAGGTCGAGTCGCAGGCGTTCGGCCACCTGATGAACACCGAGGACCTCATGGAGGGACTCACGGCGTTCATGGGCGACGGGGAGCCGGAGTTCGAGGGTAAGTAGCGGAACCCTCCGCAGAGCGGTCGTCTCGGAGGGAACCTAACGGAACTAGACGTAGCCTTCCTCGACGAGGAGCTCGCCGTTCAGCAGGGACGCGCCGGCCGCGCCGCGGATCGTGTTGTGTGCGAGACAGTTGTACTTGACGCCCTCGGGGGTCGTCCGCACGCCGCCGGCGACGACGCCCATGCCGCCCGCGTACGTCCGGTCGAGCCGCGGTTGGGGGCGGTCGGGATCCTCGTCACCGAAGACCTTGATGAGCCGGTCGGGGGAGCTGTGGAGGTCGGCGCTCGGCACGTCCCGCATGGCCGCCCGCACCGCCGCCGGTGAGGGGTCCTCCGAGAGCTCCGCGAACACGTTCTCGAGGTGCCCGTCGAGCGTCGGGATCCGGTTGCAGGAGGCGGCGACGTCGGCGCCGTGAAGCTCGATCTCCGCACCGTCGAACGCGCCGAGCAGCTTCCGGGACTCGGTCTCCATCTTCTCCTCCTCGCCGCCGATGTGCGGGATGGCGTTGTCGATGATCTCCATCGAGGTAACGCCGGAGTAGCCGGCGCCCGAGACGGCCTGCAGCGTCGAGACGTGGACGGTTTCGAGGCCGAACTCGTCGAGCGCCGCCAGCGTCGGCACCATCGTGATCGTCGAGCAGTTCGGGTTCTTCACGAGCGCGCCGTCCCACCCTCGCTCGTCGCGCTGGACCTCGATGAGTCCGAGGTGATCGGGGTTGATCTCCGGGATCGTGAGCGGGACGTCCTCCGCCATCCGGTCGTTCGAGGAGTTCGAGGAGACGACGTATCCCTCCTCCAGGAACGCGGGCTCGACCGCCGCCGCGACGCCCGAGGGAAGCGACGAAAAGAGGAGGTCGACGTCGGCGTCGGTTATCGCGTCCGGTTCGGTCGCGACGACCTCCATCTCGGCGACCTCGTCCGGGATGGGCATGTCGACGCGCCACTTCGCCGCCTCGCGGTAGCACTTTCCGGCGCTCTCCTCGCTCGCAGTGACCGCGGCGAGTTCGAAGGTCGGGTGATCGTCAAGCAGTTGGATGAATCGCTGGCCTACGGCCCCGGTTGCACCGAGAATACCGACTCGTACAGACATTGCACGACAGTGGGTGACAGCCACGTAAGTGCGTTCGGATACGCGCCGATTCGGTCGGGCGTGATGGATCGTCGGTCACGGGAGTTCAGTTCCGATCGGCGTTCGTCGAACGACCCTCCGAACCGTCGATCCGTCGCTTGAACCACGAATACCGGTCAAAATTGCAGAGAGTTTTATATGCGATGCGACGAGAGTGGGCCGACATGTCCGAGTTTGGTGCGTTGTCGGTCGTGCCGCCGCTGCTCGCGATCGTGTTGGCGATCCTCACCCGAAAGG
Organism: uncultured Halobellus sp.; assembly: GCA_964538415.1. Taxonomy (GTDB): domain Archaea; phylum Halobacteriota; class Halobacteria; order Halobacteriales; family Haloferacaceae; genus Halorubrum. The sequence goes on along the minus strand of CAZIFX010000015.1, from coordinate 32,403 downwards.
CGGTGTTGTCGCTGTTTCTCGGCATTTGGTCGGGGGCGGTGATCTACACCGGCGGGCTCGGGATCGTCCAGACGTTCGAGTGGATCGTCGCCGCCGTCGCGGACGACTTTCACGCGACGATCATCGTGTTCACGCTGCTTCTCGGCTCCGGCGTCGCCATGGTGTGGAACCTCGGCGGCACCTACGCCGTCAGGGACTGGGCGATGAAGCGGCTGGACACCCAGCGGAAGGCAGGACTCGCCGCGTGGGTCCTCGGGCTCGTCATGTTCTTCGACGACTACGCGAACACCGCCATCGTCGGCTCCGCGATGAAGGACGTATCCGACTCGCTGCGGATCTCCCGCGAGAAACTCTCGTACGTCGTCGACTCGACCGCGGCGCCGGTCGCGACGCTCGGCATCTCCTCGTGGGTCGCCTTTCAGCTCTCGCTCATCGTCGACGGCTACGAGGCCGCGGGCGTCGACGCCGCTGACCGCCCGAGCACCTTCGAGGTGTTCCTCTCGGCCATCCCGTTCAACATGTACGCCATCCTCGCCATCGTGATGGTCACCGTGGTCGTCGTGTGGGGGCGCGATTACGGCGAGATGCTGACCGCCGAACACCGGTCGTGGACGACCGCGAAAGTCACGCGCGACGGGGCGGTGCCGATGCAGGACGTCGCCGGCGAACTCGGCGAGCCGCCGGCCTCGACGCCCCGACTCGTCAACTTCTTCGCGCCGGTGGCGGCCCTGATCGTCGTCACGCTCGGAACGGCGCTGTGGACCGGCGGCTTCTCGCTTGCCGCGTTCCTCGCCGACCTCGTCGCCGCCGACTTCAACGCTGCCGGCGGGGCGCTCTGGGACGCCGCGCTCAACGCCGCGTATGAAATCGCGCTGATGATCGGCTCGTTCGCGATGGTCGCGACCGGCTTCCTGCTCGGCAAGATCTACGACGTCTTCGGCGTCGGCGACGCGACGGAGTACGCCATCGACGGCTTCGGCATCATGATCACCGCGGTCTCCATCCTCGTGCTCGCGTGGGGGATCGGCGAGGTGATCGGCGCGTTGGGCACCGGCGACTACGTGGCGGAGATGACCGTCGGCGCCGTCTCACCCGAGCTGTTGCCCGCGCTCGTCTTTCTCGTCGCCGGATTCATCGCGTTCTCGACCGGGACCTCCTGGGGAACGATGGGGATCATGACCCCCATCGCCATTCCGGTCGCCTGGCAGATCAGCGGCGGCGGTCCCGAGGGACACACCCTCGTCGCCGTGATGGTCGGCGTGATCTTCTCCGGGGCCATTCTCGGCGACCACAGCTCGCCGATCTCTGACACCTCCGTCCTCTCCGCGACCTTCACCGGCGCGGACCTGATCGACCACGTTCGGACGCAACTCTACTACGCGGTCACCGTCGGCGTCGTTGTCCTGCTGTTGTTGCTCGTCTGGGGGTACACGGGCGTGACCCCGTTCCTGCTCCTTCCGGTCGGGGCGCTCCTGCTCGTCGGGTTGGTCTACCTGCTCTCGGAGATCGACGCGCGCCGCAAGGGCGTCGATCCCGTCTCGGTCAACGAGCCGCGTGAGGGCGACGACACGGTGATGATCGCCGGCAGCGAGAAGGACAAGTAACCGACCCCTCCCTGCTTCGCTCGGCCTTGCGACCTCGCTCGTTGAGGGAGGGGCTTTGATCCGGGACTCGCCCCCGTTGTCGCCGGGGAGGAAGGTCGTTCCTCGCCCGTCCCGAACGATCTTTGGGGTCGGTGTCCCCACCATTCGGGGGCCGGGCTACTGCGGCCCGTGATACCGGCGACGTGTGCGACGGTATCACCGGTTGCCGGGACGATTGCCCCGGAAAGATCGTATCGGATAGCGAGTCGGATGACGGAAGCCACATCGTCCGTTCCCCATCATGTCGGCTTCTGTTCACGGGCCGCAGGCCCGTTCGCACGGCCCGAGGCGCTCCGTGCCTCGCTGTCGTCGGCCGACGGCCGACTGCTTGAGGGATCTTCGATCCCTCTCCGTCCTCCCCGGCCTCCTCGCTTCGCGCTCTCCTCACGGGCCGTCGGCCCGTTCGGATGGTCAGCGGGACCGACGGTCCCGCACGACTTGAGGCCGGGGACTCCGCGTTGAAAGATGCTGAATCAGGATCGACGCGTCCGGGCGAGCGTCGATTCGATCCCCGAGCTATTTAACAGCCTTCGAGGCGTAGTTCCGTTCGCGTGCCACCAAGTCCCCGCGCGAGTCTTCCCGAACGGGAGCGATGAACACGCGGAGAACCCAGGCACGTGACATCCCGGTCGCCGGTTCGCCGGTGACCCGTCCGCCACCGCGCAGGTGGCCGCCCGCCACGAGGGTTTCCCGGTCGACGCGGCACGCCGCCGGAGATGAGACCGGTCGTTAGTGTTCCGGGCGACATTTTGTATACATAGTTGACATCGTTTCAAACGATACAGAGATCGTTTTCTCCGGGAAGGTCGTTACACGGATCTCTGACGGAGAGGCGTATGGGCGAGGTGTCGTTCCCACCGTTCCTTCGCGTCGTCGCCGACGGCGCGGACTCGTTGCAGGTTTGCCACCGTGACACCGGGGCGGGTTTCATGTGACAAGGATGGATTCCACGCGTTCGGGTGTTCCTCGTGATTGCACCCTTTGAGAGGCGAAGACGGTTGTTCTTGGTGTCATGGTGGACACCGTTTTACCTCCACGTCACCGGACTGTGCGGGCGTTCGTCGTGGACGCGCCGGCCCCGTTGGTCGTAGTAGCTTTCTTTACCGTATCCGGATCGGTTGTCCCGGTCGTCGTCCGAAGAGTATCACGAGTTGCAGGCTTCAGCGGGTTGTTCCAGAACTCGCCGACTGGACTGTGAATGCGATCGCTTGTACTCACCGTGAGCTTTCAACCGTCGCGGTCACGCCGTCGGATCGATCCGAACGGGGGCTCGCGGCCGTGAACCGGTCCCAAAGGAACAGCGCAGGCGGTATCGCGATCACCGCCGCCACGAACGAGTAGACGACGCTCATTGCCATCAGGAACCCGAAGTCACCGAGAACGGGCGTCACGGCGAGCGCCAGCGAGCCCGTACCGAGCGCGGTCGTGAGCATGCTCCCCGTGAGCGCGCCGCCGGTTCCGGATAGCGTCGTGCGCAACGACCTGTACGTGTCGCCGTCGTCGTTGTACTCGTCGATGAATCGTGCGGTGATGTGGACCGAGTACGCGATCCCGATCCCGATGGCGATCGAGAGGATCGTCCCGGTCAGCGCGTTCAACGGCATGCCGAGGTATCGCATCGTTCCGATCAGCGATGCGACCGCGATGGCGATCGGGAACACGTTGACGATGCCGAGCCCCGGTTTCCCCTCCAACACCCCGTACGAGACGACGAGGAACACGGTCGTGAGGACCAACGCGAGGACGAGTCCCTGAATCGCCGACTCGAAGATGATCTGGGTGATCGCATCGAAGATGACGAGCTGTCCCGTTGCCGTCGCGGTGAACCGGAAGTTGGCCGCATGTTCGGCGCCGTCCGCGGAGACCTCACGCTGCGTCGCCCCGCTTTCGACCGTGTACTCGACCTGCACACCGCGTCTGTCGTCGGTCAGATATCGCTCGGCCTGCGAGCCGGCGGGCGAGTCGAGCAGCTCGTCGTAGATCCGGTCGAGGTTGCGGTCGGGGATCCCGTTGCCGCTGCGGTCGTTGCGGGCGACCAGCGCGGCGAACTCCTCGTCGGTTTCGGCTTGTGATCGGATCACCGTGACGATGCTCTCGGAATCGGCCTGTCCGCCTGGGCCGACCGCGAGCGTCCCCGGCGGATCGTCGTCGGGCCTCGCGAGTGCCTCCAGTGCGTGGTCCTCCTCGAAGGATCCCTCGACGAATATCGTGATCGACTCGTCCTGGTTCGCTTCGAACCGGTCGTCCAGCAGGTTGATCGTCTCCGTGACGGTGTACTCATCGGGCGCGAACGGTTCGGGGATGTGCTCGACGTACCACGCCTCCTCCTCAGGCGGGAGGAAGTCCTCCTGTTCGAAGGTGGTGTCGACGCCCAGCCCGTAGACGCCCATGCCGCCGCCGACGAGCAACAGGAACACGACGAACACCACGGGGGCACGCTTCCCGGCCGTCGCGGACACGGACAGGAGTCGTCCGAGCTTCGAGTCCTCGGAGGCGATCGGCGTCGAGTTGAACTCCGGTACGCCATATCGCTCCCGAAGCCGGTCGCTCTCGAGTTTCGCTGCCGGGAGGAACAGCCCGAACGTGAGAAACGTGAACACGATTCCGATCGCCGAGACGATCCCGAGGTTCCGGATCGGGTCGAGATCGGAGATGACGTTCGCGCCGAATCCAAACACGGCGGTGACGGTGACGATGACGAAGGCGATCACCAGCTGGTTGGCGGCGATCCGCATCGCCGGAGCCGGATCGATCCCTTTCACCGTCTCCTCGCGATAGCGGTTGATGTTGTGGATCCCGAAGTCAACGCCGACCGCCAGCAACAACACCGGCACGGCGATCATCTGCTGGTCGAACGGGATGCCTGAGAAGCCGAGGAAGCCGAAGGTCCAGATGATCGTCATGACCAACGCGGACAGCCCGAGCACGAGATCGATCGGATCGCGGTACGCGATGGCGAGGAAGCCGAGCAGCATCACGACCAGTACCGGCATCACGATCGCCAGCGAGTCGCCAATGATGTTCGCGAACTCCTCGTTGATCACTCCGGGGCCGAACGCACGGATGTCCGCGGGTTCGTCGTCGGCCAGGTCGTCGATCGTCGTCTGGAAGTCCCGAAGATCATCGTCGGAGAATCCTCGTGGAACGTCGTGGGAAATGATGGTTATGGACGTCGACGCCGATGCTTGGTTTTCGTTGAAGTCCTCGGAGACGATCGAGGTAAACTGGGGATTCTCCGAGAGTCCTCGAACCGCCTGCCGGACCTCCGAACCGGTCGCACGCTCGACGGCCCGGCGCTGTTCGGCCGGCGTCGACGCCGTCGGATCCAGCGACTGCGCGACGAGGGTCGCCGGACCGTTTGCGGACTCCGTTCGGAGGTCGTCTCTGGAATCAACCCGCTCTAACAGTCGGAGTACATGAAGCAACTCCCCACGCGTGAGGACGTCGTCGCCGTCGTGGATCAGCTGGGTCGTCTCCTCATCGGCTTCGAACGGATCGGCGAACTCGTCATTGATCGCGTCGAGTGCCTCCTGTTCCGGGAGATCCTCGGTGAATCCTCCGGTCGCGTCCGTCTCGGTCTCGACGGCGGTCATCCCGCCGGCGAACACGGCCGTCACGAGCAGGAACGCGACGATGACCGCTCGGGGACGCAAGACGATCCGCTCGTTGACGTCGTGGGTGAGGTCCTCGATCCGCTCGCCGAGTCGACTCATCTACGTCTCCCGTGCGTACAGGTAGTATCCGCCGCCCGCCGCGGCGACGACGACCAGCACGCCGATGACGAGCAGCCACGGGATCCCGCCTTCAGCGGGAACGACGGTCATCGGGACGCGGGTCGTATCCGACAGCTGACTGTTTCCTCGCTCGTCGTCGTACCGGAAGTCGAACGAGATCGGATAGGTCTTCGCGGTCGCTCCGGACGCCGCCTCGAGCTCGAAGGTCATCGTCGTCGACTCGCCGGGCTCGAGCGACTCCGTGAACGCCTCGTCGTCGTCGCTGTCGAGCGGGTCGTTCGCGAACAGCCGAGCTTCGACGTCCTCGACCGTTTGATCGAGGTTGTTCGTCACCTCGACGTCGAAGGCGATGGTCTCGCCCGCGGTGATCTCGCGATCGACCACCTCGAGGAGGAACTGATCGCGCTTCGGTTCAACGTCGAAGAGAAGCTCGACGTCCTCGTACGCCCGTCGCTCGAGATCGGCGTTACGGTACTGGATCGCGACGTCGGCGGTTCTGTTGACGGCCTCGGCCTCGCCGCCGATCTCGATCGGCAGCCGGAAGTCGGCGGACTCACCGGGCCCGAGCGTGCCCACGGCAACGGAGCTCTCGATCGGGATCACGTTCGGCGAGTCGTCCGCATACTGCACGACGACGTTGCGTGCCTCCATCGGTCCCTCGTTCGTGACGGTGCCGAACACGTCGCCGTCCTCCCCGACACGGAGGTCGGATTCGACGTCGTCGATGCTGAACCGCTGTTTCTCCATCGGCGTCACTCCCGTTCGGACTCCCTCGTCGATCCGTTGAATCCCGTCGGCGTTTCTGAACTGCACGTCACCGTTAAGCGAGTACTGGCGGAGCGGGGCGTCCGCGGAGAGCGACGCGTCGTACGTGAGGGTCGTCACCTCGCCGGGTTCGAGCTCGCCGACCCTCGCGCTATCGCCCGCCTCCGGCGACTCGCCGATGACGAGGCCCGCACTCACGGAGTCGAGGACGACGTCGACGTCGCTTGCGGTCTCGGAACCGACGTTCTCGACGTCCGCCTCGATCGAACCGGTGTCACCGATCTGGACGTCCGCCGACGCGTTCGTGATGACGAACCGAGCCTCGTCGCGCACTTCGACCTCGATGGTTCGAGTGACGGTGCGCGAGCGGTCGCTCGTGACTCCCCCGGATTCCTGACGCGTGTGTGCGTACCTCAACTCGACGTCGACGTCGTAAGTCCCCTCCTCGACGCGCTCGGGCACGTCGATGGCGATCGGCACCGACCGCGGCTCGTTCTCGGTCACGGGACCGATCGCAGCTTGGCCGGTGGTGACGGTCAGCGGATCGTCGGCTTCGGCCTCCACTCGGACGTTCCGCGCGGTCGTCACGATCTCACGGCGGTCAGCGGTGCCGAGACTAAGCGACCCGTCATTCGAGACGGTGAGTTCGACCTCGTTCGTGTTCCCCGGCGTGACGAACTTCTCGGGGGCGTTGACCCGCAGACGCGGCTCCCCGCGCACGAGCGGAGGCTGTCGTTGTTGCGCTCGGACATCGGGTGAACCACCCGCGTTCGGCTCCGCGACGGCACCGCCGATCGCAAGCGTCGAGCCGTCACCGTCGACCGGGCCGAGCCCGGCAGCGACGGCACCGGTCACGAACAGCGCGGAAACGACTGCCAACGCCAGAATCGCTTTCGTCCGCATCGGATCACCGTGGGTCAGCAGTAATACGAACGGGCTGAACGGGCGACGCGGGGGCACATGAGATCAACGTGGGCGACGTTCGCTTCATAAGCCACATGTAGTTCACGAACGGATAATCTTTTGGTTCCTGTGTTCGGCAACGTTTTGTATCTCGACTTTGAGGGATCCATATGGAGTTGCGAGATCGAAGGGGTCACGTCGCGGCGACCATGCGCTGGCTGGAGCGTCGATGACCTCCTTCAGCGACGCGGATCGTGAACGGATCCGCGCGGAACTCGTCGATGCCGGCCGGGAGCTGTTCGCACGATTCGGCTTCGAACGAACGCGAATCAAGGACGTGACCGAGGCCGTCGGCATCGGGACGAGCACGTTCTATCAGTTCTTTGATTCGAAAGAGGAGCTGTATGTGGCGGTACTGATCGCCGAACGTGGCCGGCTCGATGACCGGCTCAAGTCGGCGGTCGCCGCCGCGGAGACGCCGAAAGACGAGGTTCGAGCGCTGCTTCGAACGATGTTCGCCGAAATCCGATCGAACCCACTCATCTCACGGTTGATCGTGGAAGGCGACCTCCGAGATCTACAGGAGCAGCTCACCGAGTCGGAGCGGCAGTCCATCGCCACCTCGCTGCCGGAAGACGAGCTCCCCCCCGCCGAACGGTGGGCACGGATGGAGGCGTTTAGATACGACGATCCCGAGTTGATCCGAGGTATGTTCCGCTCGCTCGTGTTCGTCACCCGCTCGCAGGACTCTCTCATCGGCGCCCTCCACGTCGAGGAGTATGAGGAGGTTGAAGCACGGCTGATCGAAACGATCGTCGACGGCCTTTTCATCGAGCAGTGAACGAACGAGCCGACCGGTGAACCGCCTCGAAGTCAAGTGGTTCGAGACGCAAAGCGTCTCGTCATCACGGAAGACGCAGTCTTCTGAACGACCCCGAGGCACGCGGCCTGCTCCGCCTGTAGAAACTCGTCCGGCTGCGTTCCGGGCTGACGAACGACCGAACTCACACGTCCGGGCCCTCGACGAGCCCCTCGTCGACGATCCGGAACGTGGCCGTCTCGCCGGCCGCCTTTGACCGATGTTTCTCCAGCGTCGCTCGACGGTTTCCGCCGCGGAACCGATCGACGCGCAGGATCGTCCCCGTCCAGTGTTCGAGGGTGTTGCCGCCGAGTGCCCGGGTTCGGTCGGCGTCCGGATCGGTGAACACCTGATTGGTGATGACGACCGCGAGGTCGTGTCTCCGTGCCAGCGAGAGGAGGTGGGTCACCTGTTTGGCGACGTCGCGTAACGAGTCGCCGCCCTCGACGTCGTCGCCACGCTCCAGCCGGTAAAATCCCGTCGCGGAGTCGAGAACGATCAGGTCGACCTCGGTGGCCAGTTCCTCCGCGTCGCGAACGGCCTCCCGCTGATCGTCGAAGTCGTACGCCTCGGTGATGATCAGCCGTCCGGCGATCGTCTCGACGCGCTCGTCCGTGTCGTGATCCGCTTCGCCTTCCCCCTGGACGCGCTCGTCCGTGTCGTGATCGTCGACGCCCTCCCCGTGCACGCGGGCTTCGGCCAGTTGGCGGAATCGGTCGATCGAGAGTCCCTCGGTGTCGATGTAGAGCACGCGGTCCCCGGCGGCGGCGACCTCGACCGCCGCGGCGAGCGCGAGGTTCGTCTTCCCGGCCGCGGGCGGACCGTACAGCTGTGTGACGACGCCGCGCTCGAACCCCCCACCCAGCAGGTCGTCCACCGGCGAACAGCCGGTTCGGATCGGATCGCTCACTGTCGGCCGTTCGTGCCGTTCCGCCTATAAAGAATCGGTCGCGGCGCGTCCGCCCGGGGCGCGAAAGCGCCGGTGCACCGAAATACCGATACACCGGTGCGCCGATCAGGCCGAGACGACGCGTTGGACCTCGAAGGTGCCGTCGACGACGCGGAAGATGTCGTACTCGGCGGACGTGACGTCGCCGTTGTCGTCGAACCTGACCTCCGAGGATGCCCCACGGTACTCGATCTCGTCGCCCGCAGCGGCGAGTTCGACCCCCTCAGCGAGGTTGGCGATGGTGACCTCCGTGCCGCCCTCGTCGGTGACCGGCCGGATGTTGTCACGGATGGCGGTTCCGTCGTTCTCGCCGGCCGCAGCGTTCGCGAGGATCAACACGGCGGCCGCGTCGTAGGCGGCGGCGTTGAACGGACCGGGGCTGGTTCCCCACTCCTCCTCGTACATCTCCGCGAACTGTTCGGCGCCCGGACCGGCGGCCGCCGGAGCCGTTCCCCAGACGTTCTCCATCGGGTTGCCGACCTCCTCCGGGAGGTCGTTGTCGATGAGTCCGTCAGTGACCACGATCGGCACGTCGACGTCGTCCTGGAAGCCGTCGTAGTAGTCGCGGAAGAGCTGGATCCCGGACTGCGGGAACCCGACGATGAAGAGGAAATCCGGATCGTCGGCAAGCGCCTCGTCGAGCTGGGACGTGTAGGACGGCTGTTCGGGCTCGAAGGAGACGCGGTTCAGCGCCTCGCCGCCCTCGCCCTCGAACGCGTTCACGAACGAGGCCTCCAACGCCTGCCCGTAGTCGTCGTTCAAAAAGAGCGTGCCGGCGGTCTCGGCGTCGAACTCTTCCATCGCGAAGTCCGCCGCGACGGGCCCCTGCAGCGCGTCCGAGATGGCCGTCCGGAAGATGTACCCGTCGTCGTCCAGATCGGTGACGGCCGGAGCCGTCGAGGACGGCGACATCCCGACGACCTGGTTCGGGATGAAGGACTGTCTCGTCACCTGGAGGTTGACGTTCGACGCGGCGGGTCCGACGATCGCAGGATAGCCCGCATCGACGAGCGAGTCGGCCTCGCTGATCCCGGCCTGTGGGTCGGTCTGCGTGTCGCCGGTGGCGATGTCGAGGTTGAAGTCGATCTCTCCCTCGAGCTGTCTGCCGGCGAGTCGCGCGCCGTCCCGAATGAGGACGCCGAGCGAACCGAGGTCGCCCGTCTCCGGCATCAGAATGCCGAGCCTGATGTCACGAAGGTCCTCGTCCTCTTCGAAGTCGTCGCCGTCGTCGCCGTCGTCGACGTCGTCGTCGTCATCGCCCTCGACGCCCTCGTCGCCGCCGAGACAGCCGGCAAGCGTGGCGGCACCCACGCCCGCACCGGCTGCGAGGAACTTTCGTCGGTCGACACATTGGTGATCAATGTCATGCACCATGGGCGACAAAAGACAACCACGAGCTATAAATCTGCCGTGAGTTTAGTGGCCGACTCGATCGCGTCGACGAATCCGTAGGGAGGGAACGGCGGAAGAGACGCACGCTGGGTCAGGAACCCACGACTGAAGTCGTGGGCTTGTCAGTGGACTCCCGCTCTAACTGCGAAGGGCAGTAGGTCGGAATCGACCGGTCGCGTTCAGCGTCCCTGACTTCAGCGCCACCTGACTGTTGGCGCGTCCAGCACCAGACTTGAGCCAGTGCTGGACAAGACGCCACCCGACGTTCCGAGCGGCGTTGTAATCGCTGTGCAGCTGCTTCCCGCATTTCAGACACTCGAACTCGTCACCATCACGGTTGTCCTCGTGCGTGAACCCGCACTCACTATGAATTTCGCATATCTCCTTTTATTCCTGCTATCTGGGAAGTCAAGCAGTTGAATTCATCAGCCAAGACCTGAGCCACCGACTGTTCCATTTCCTCGCGTTCTAATTCGAGGATACGGTTTCTAATACGCTCTTTCTCCTCATCCGTGAGGGCACGATATAAATTCTCAGTCCCGGTAGAGTCATTGCCCATGCCCGTAACGAAGATTCTCGCACCTAATACAGTTGGGTGATAGCCGAGAACTCGGCCCGAACGGATCGACCTCCGATCGATCGGGCGTTACAGTTGTTCGAGGCGAAAGCCCACGGCTTTATGCGTGGGATGAAGCCGACACGATGGGGGCAGGCCACAATTCGGTGGCCGGACGGGTGTTCTGCCCCGAATGTTTAATTTTGGCCTTCTCGTACTGTAGTATGACGGCGTTCCCCGGTTGTGGTACGGGGTCTTCGACCCCTACGGATGCTTCGCCTCCCCAGCCCGCCGGGTAAGAAAGCCGGAGAACCATTCCACCACGTCCCGGCCTACGGGTCGGACGCGAATGGTGGTACCCAGTCGGCTGAATACCCGACCGTGGAGGCCTGAACTGGTATTCGGGCCGCCGAAGCGCCCGGCGCGTCCGGGTGAGAAGGCCCGTTTGACCGGGCTGTACGCGCTGCAAAGCACGTCCGGGGTCGTAACCGGACGGCGACCGTTGAACGCCCCACGCGAAAGCGTACTTGAGGGCCGAGGAAACGCGCAACCTTGAACTCCCCTTCGGGGAATTCCACCCCTGAAGGGGTGGGAGGAGGTCAATCGTGCAACACACGTGTTCTCCATTGACCACGTCCGCCTGCCGAGGCTGGGGAGGGGGAGCTTGCGGTGCGGCTGCGGTGCGATCGGAACACGGGAAAGGAGGGGTCCGACGACGACGCGATCGACGAGCACGGCCGGATCCCGATCGGTTCGACTTTGCTACTTAAAAGTCTCCCCGGCTCGGTGGGAACCGTCTCCCCACCCAAAGCCGCCTCGCCCTACGCGAGCGCCGCCGCGAGCTTCTCGACCGGATGCGGCGGCTCGACGTCGGCGCCGTGTCGATCCTCGAGTTGGCTCCGGCAGGAGGCGCCGGGCGCGACGACGACGTCGCCGTCACTCTCCTCGACTTGGTCGTAGAGGATCCGGCCGATCGCCTTGCTCATCGCGTAGTGTTCCGCCTCGTAGCCGAAGGAGCCGGCCATGCCACAGCAGGTCGAATCGAGCGGGTCGACCCCGTAGCCGGCCCGGCGCAGGACGCCGACGGCGTGGTGGTCCTTCTTCGTCGCCTTCTGGTGACAGTGGCCGTGGTAGGTCAGCCGCTCGCCGGGCGCGTCGAGCGAGAGCGACTCGTCCAGCCGGAAGGCGTCGACGTACTCCATGACGCCGTAGGTGTTCTCGGCGACCGCCTCGACGTCCGCGTCCGGCACGTCGCTGGCGTCGCCGGCGAGCAGATCGAAGTAGTCCGACTGGAGCATGACCGCGTCGGAGGGCTCGACGACGACGACGTCCCAGCCCATCTCCACGTCGGGAACGAGCCGTTCGACGGTGTCGCGGGCCATCGTGCGCGATTCGTCGAGCAGCCCCTTTGAGTGTGGCGGCCGGCCGCTCCCCTTCGCGTCGGCGATGCGGACGTGGCAGTTCGCCGCCTCCAACACGCGGATCGCGGCCTTCCCGGCGCCGGGGTTCGTGTAGTTCGTGTAGACGTCCGGGAAGAGCATGACGTCGCGGTCGGCCTCGGTGCGTGAGACCGCGGGACCTCCCCGGGCGTCGAACCAGTCCTCCAGGCTCTCCGAACGGAACTGTGGGAGTTTCCGTTCGCTCGCGATCCCGAGCGTTCGCTCCATGAGGGTCCGGGCACCGGGTACCTTCGGCGCGAGGTTCGACAGCGGGGCGAACCGCGAGCCGAGCGGGGCCAGCGACTCGAACTTGCCGAGCAGCCGCGTCCGGAGGTCCACGCCGTGCTCCTGGTGGTGGGCGTGTTCGACCTCGGCTTTCAGCTTCGCCATGTCGACCTCGCTCGGACAGTCCTTCGCACAGCCCTTACAGCCGATACACAGGTCCATCACTTCGGTGACGAACTCGTCGTCGGTCGGGTCGTCGGGCAGCTCACCCGACATCGCGCCACGAAGCAGGTTCGCGCGCCCGCGAGTCGCCTGGATCTCCTCGTCGGCCGCCCGATAGGTCGGACACATCACGCCGCCGGTCGTCTCCTGTGGCCCGCGACAGCCGCCACAGCCGTGACAGAGCTCGACCATCCCCTGCATCCCGTTCTCGTTGGCCCACTCCAGCGCGGGATCGAAGCCGGCCTCGAACTCGTAATCGGAGTCGAACCGGAGATGATCCCGCATGTCGAAGTCCCCGCAGACGTTGCCGGGGTTGAGCAGCCAGTCGGGATCGAACGCCGTCTTCAGCTCCCGGAACGCCTCCCAGAGGTCGTCGCCGTAGAGCTTCCGGTTCCACTGGGTGCGCGCGCGGCCGTCACCGTGTTCACCCGAGACCGACCCGCCGAGCCGGACCACCTCGTCGGTGACGCGGTCGGCGATATCGAGCATCGCGTCGACGTCGTCGACGTCCTTGGTGTTTATCAGGGGCCGAATGTGGAGCACGCCGGGGCCGGCGTGCGCGTAGAACGTCGCGAAGGTGTCGTTGTCCTCGAGGATCTCCTGAAACGCGCGGGTGTACTCGGGGAGGTGCTCCGGCGGGATCGCACAGTCCTCGATGAACGAGATGTGCTTCGAATCGGAGGTGCGCGAAAGCAGGATCGGCAGTCCCGACTTGCGCATCTTCCAGAACCGGTCGCGCTCGGCGGGGTCGTGTGCCTCCATCGCCGCGAACGCCCGGCGCGGTTGGGCGGTCGTCTCCGCGGCCCCCTCGCTCGGCTCCGCCGCGGGCGACGAGCCGTCCGCGAGCGTCTCGCCGACGCGATCCGCGATCAGGTCCGCGACCTTTCGTTTGCCGTCCACATCGCTCTCGGCGTAGAACTCGACGAGGAGCACGGAGTCCGTCCCCTCCGGCAACGTGCCGACCAGTTCGCCGAACTCGGCGGTGTCGGCCGCGAGTCCGAGCAGGACGTCGTCCATCACCTCGACGGCGGCCGGGTCGTGCTCGAGGATCGGCGCGACGTCCTCCATCGCGTCCAGCAGGTCCTCGTAGGCGAGCAGCGTCACCGCCTTCGTCTCCGGGATCTCCACGAGCGAGACGGTCGCCTCCGTTACCGTCGCGAGCGTCCCCTCGCTGCCGGCCATGAGCCGGCCGAGATTGACGATGCCCTCCTCGCCGTACTCACCGCGGGCCTCCGCGAGCAGCCGGTCGAGGTTGTACCCGGAGACGTTCCGTTTCATCTCCGGGAACCGCTCGTCGATGGCGTCGGGCTCCTCGTCGAGGATCCGGACGATCTCGGCGTGGATCCGCGGAAGCAGATCGTCCGCCTCGGGGTCGGCGGATTCACGAAGCTCCTCGACGGTGACCGCCCCGAACGTCTCGACGGAGCCGTCCGCGAGCACGACCTCGAGCTCCTCGACGTAGTGGTCGGTCTTGCCGTATTTCAGCGAGTGTGACCCCGTCGAGTTGTTGCCGATGGCGCCGCCGACGGCCGACTTGTCGCGCCACGCGGGGTCGGGCGCGAACTTCAGTCCCGCCGGCTCGACGGCCGCGTTGAGGTCGCCGACGTACGCGCCGGCCTGCACGCGGGCGATCCGGGCGTCGAGGTCGCTCGAGACGACCGCGTCCATGTATCGCGTGAGGTCGAGCACGACCGCCTCGTTCACGGTCTGACCCGCCAACGACGTGCCGCCGCCGCGCGGCAGGACGGGGATCCCCTCCTCGAAGCAGTACGCGTGGACCGCGGCGACGTCCGCGGTCGACCTCGGGAAGACGACGCCGATGGGCGTGACCTCGTAGGCCGAGGCGTCCGTCGCGTAGAGCCGTCGGGAGTAGTCATCGAAGCGCACGTCGCCGTCGATCCGCCGGTCGAGCGCCGCGACCAGTTCGGGTTCCTCGACCGATCCGCCGGTGTAGTCGAAATCGCCCCCGACCCGCGGGTCGGCATCGGGCGTCTGGCTTGCCATACCTAACCCTCTCGACCCGATGACCAAAAGGTGACGGACCGCTGTCGACCTGCCGGAACCGCCGGCCGTTCGATCGGTGACGGCCGATCGAATCCGACCGACGGTCGGCGGAAGAGTAATGTGATGACCGTCGAAGGTCGATCCATGTCGAACACCAGCACGTCCAGGTTCGCCGAGCGACTCGGCGACCTCGACGTCGCCGTGAGCGCCGGACCGCCGGAGGAATGTGCGTCGCTCGTCGACGCGGCCGCGGGATCGCCGGCGGTCGGCGTTCCGTTGGAGATCGCGGGAGCGACGCTGCCGGATCGGGTCGAGACCGAGCCGACGACCGCCGACCTGCGTGCGGCTCACACCGGCGTCACAGCGGCCTCGCTCGGCATCGCCGAGTACGGAAGCGTCGGGATCGAGTCGGACCGTGCGGGAACCGAGCCGGTCAGCCTCTTCGTCGACCGCCACGTCGTCGTCCTGCGCGAGTCGGACGTCGTCCCCGACATGGCGGACGCGTTCGCGTGGCTCGGCCCCCGGACCCGCGAGGAGGACGTCGACGTCGTGTTCGCGACCGGCCCGAGCGCGACCGCCGACATGGGCGGGCTCGTGCGGGGTGCTCACGGGCCGAAGGAGGTGCACGTGATATTGTTGACCGATGACGAGGGTGCTGCTGAAGGGACGGCCGAAGGCCACGTGGAGGAGACGAATGAGTAGCGATGCGACCGACCGTGAGACGAAGGCCGCCCGCATTCGCGAGCTGATGGAGACGGAGGGCGACGCCGTCGCGGAGAACACGCGCGGCTTCAACGCCGGGCGGTACGAGTCGACCGCCCGGCTCGAGGACTACGAGGACCTGAAGGCGGAGGCACGGAACATAAAGGAGGACGCGATCGCCCGGCTGCCGGAGCTGATCGAACGGGTGAAAGCGAGCGTCGAGGCGAACGGCGGAACGGTCTACGTCGCCGACGACGCGGCGGACGCGAACCGCTATGTTCGAGACGTCGCGAGCGAGCGCGAGGCCGAGCGCGTGGTGAAATCGAAGTCGATGACCTCCGAGGAGATCGAGGTCAACGAGGCGCTCGAGAGCGACGGCATCGACGTCGTCGAGACGGACCTGGGCGAGTGGGTGTTGCAGGTCGCCGACGAGGCGCCCTCACACATCGTTGCACCCGCGATCCACAAGTCCCGGGAGGGGATCGCCGAGCTGTTCAACGAACGGTTCGATCCGGACGAGCCGCTGGAGACCGCCGAAGAGTTGACCGTCTTCGCCCGCGAGCGGCTCGGAGAACTGATCGAGGACGCCGACCTCGGCATGACCGGCGCGAACTTCGTCGCGGCCGACTCCGGAACGATGCTGCTCGTCACCAGCGAGGGCAACGCGCGTAAGACGGTGACTGCGACGGACGCCCACGTCGCCGTCGCGGGCGTCGAGAAGCTCGTCCCCTCGGTCGAGGAGTTCGCGCCCTTCGCGGAGCTGATCGGTCGGTCGGGAACCGGACAGGACGTCACCTCCTACCTCTCCGTGTTGACCCCGCCGGTCGACTCGCCCGTTCCTGACTTCGACGCGGACGACACGCCCCTTGCGGACGACGACGGGGGCACCGCGTCCGCCGCGGGCTCCGCAGCCGCCGACCGTGAGTTCCACCTCGTCTTGATCGACAACGGCAGGATGTCGATGCGCGAGGACGCCGAGCTGAAGGAGACGCTCTACTGCATCCGGTGTTCCGCCTGCTCGAACGTCTGTGGCAACTTCCAGAGCGTCGGCGGCCACGCCTTCGGCGGCGAGACCTACTCCGGCGGCATCGCGACCGGCTGGGAGGCCGGCATCGAGGGCCTCGACGTCGCCGCCGAGTTCAACGACCTCTGTACGGGCTGTTCGCGCTGCGTTCCGGCCTGTCCGGTCGGCATCGACATCCCGTGGATCAACACGGTCGTCCGCGACCACATCAACCGCGGGGAGGCGACCCGGCGTCAGGTCGACTGGATGTTCGAGGAGTTGGTGCCCGACGAGGAGCCCGCCGGGCTCGACCTCGGTGCGCGGTTCGTCGGCAACTTCGCCACGCTCGCTGCGTGGGGAAGCCGCACCGCGCCGGTCGCGAACCGGTTGGCGAACGCCGGGCCCGCGCGCGCCGTGCTCGAGCGCGTCGCCGGGATCGACCGTCGCCGGGAGCTTCCCACGTTCTCGAGGGAGTCGTTCGTCGACTGGTTCGAGCGTCGGGGGGGCGCGCGGGTGCCGCCCGAGCGCGCGGCCCGCGAGGCCGTCGTCTACCCCGACACGGCGACGAACTACGCGAACGTCGACCGCGGGAAGGCGACGGTCCGGGCGCTGGAGGCACTCGACGTCCACGTGCGGGTTCCCGACCTCCCGGACGCCGGACGCGCGCCGCTCTCACAGGGCATGATCGCGACCGCGGAGGAGGCGGCCCACGGCGTCTACGCCGGCCTGGCCGAGGAGATCGACGCCGGTCGCGACGTGGTCGTCGTCGAGCCGAGCGACCTGGCGCTCTTCCGCCGCGAGTACGAGCGGTTCCTCGCCGAGGCGTCCCACGAGCGCCTGGCCGAGGCGAGCTACGAGGCCATGGAGTACGTCTACGGCCTGCTGGAGAACGGCGGCGACCCCGGCGCGCTTCGCTCGCCATCCGGGACCGACGCCGAGCGGGGCGTCGCCTACCATCCGCACTGCCAGGCCAGAACGATCGGCGTCGGCGCGCACGCGACCGCGGTGCTCGAACGCGTCGGCTATGACGTGTTGGTCTCGGAGACGGAGTGTTGCGGGATGGCCGGCTCGTTCGGCTACAAGGCCGACTACTACGAGCTCAGCATGGACGTCGGCGAGCCGCTCGTCGAGCAGTTCGGCGACGCGGACCGGACCGTCGTCGCCGCGGGCACCTCCTGTGGCGAACAGCTCGACTCGCTGCTCGGAACTCCCGTGAGACACCCGGTGGAACTGGTGGCGCCGGAGTAGCTCGGCCGGCTACACGTCGCTCGCGGAGAGCTTCGGCGACGACGCGAGTAGCTCCCCGGCGACCGCCCCGTCGGGGCCGTTACAGGCGAACGAGAGGTCCCCGATCGCGAGCGACCGCGTCCACTCGCCGTACTCCTCCCCGGCGGCCCGCTCCGCGGCCTCGGCGTCCGGCCACCGCAGGATCGCGACTCGATACTCGTCGCCGTCGGAGGAGACGTAGTCGCGGCCCGTCCCCTCCTCGGCGTCGGTGCCGTCGATCGCGAGCGGCTCGGGGTCGCCCGCCGACCAGCCATCCCCGGGATCGGGCAACGCCCGCACCGTGATCAGGTCCTCGTCGATGATCGGTTCCTCCTCGTCGGCACAGCCGGCGGCCGCGACGGCGACGGACGCGGCTCCGATCGACAACAGGCGGCGACGGCGCATGGGTGTGGTAGGTCGGGGACGAACTAACCTCCTGCGGGTTCGGACGTCGATCCAGCCGCCCGCTCGCGTCCGACGCACGTCTGCCGACAACGAACGCTTAATAGGCGCGCTCGTGACCCTATGGAGTATGAACGGTCCGCCGGAGGAGATCACGTCGCTGGTCGGTCGTGAGGTGTACTCGAACAACGGTGTGTTCGTCGGGGAGGTGGAGGACGTCCGCCTCGACCTCGACGCACGCGCCGTCACGGGGCTCGCGCTCGCGGAGCTCAACGTCGAGCTGTTCGCGGGACGCGTCGACCGCAACACGGGCGTCATCGTTCCCTATCGATGGGTCCGCGCGGTCGGCGACGTCGTGCTCATCAACGACGTCATCGAGCGACTCGACACGGGCGACGAGGAGTCCGAGGTCGTCGAAACCGAACAGGGCGCGTAGCCGACCCCTCCCTACGTCGTTCGGTCCTTCGACCTCGCTCGTTGAGGGTAGCGTGAGACCGAAGGTCCGACGGATCATGCGAACGGGCGCGTAGCGGCCGTGAGCGGATGGGGCTTTGATATGGGACTCGCCGTCAGTTGTCGCCGGGGAGGGAGGGACGGCAGGTGGTCGAACGCGTCGGGGACGCCGAAGCACGGAAGCTGGACGACCGCCTTCGTGAACCCTCCGCCGCTCGTGGGTTCAACCCCCAGTGGGGTAACCCCACGGCGTTAGCCGTGTGGAGAACGTCAGTCCTCCCCCAGCGCCTGCCAGGAGAGCCGCGGGTTCCGCGCCGCGCCCACCTGATCGATCCGGCGGGCCGTCGTCCGGGTAGGCGCGTCCGCAAGCGCCTCCTCGGAGTCCGCATACGCCAGATTGAACGCCTTCGCGAGGTCGTCGAGCGACGCCTTGTTCTCGATCTCCGTCGGCTCCGTCAACATCGCCTCCGGCACCATCTCCGGCCACTTCGTCGTCGGCGGGTGGACGCCGTAATCGAGCATCCCCTTGGCGACGTCGGCGGCGTCTCGGTCGCCCGCGGTCGCGCCGAACTCGTGATGGAACGGGCCGTGTGGCACCTCCAGATCGATCCGCTCGGCGAGGTAGTTCGCGTTGAGCACGGCCTTCGCGGCGGCGTCCGCGAGCCCCTCGTCGCCGAGCCGGGCGATGTAGGCGTACGCCTTGATCAACACGAGCCAGTTGCCGGCGAACCCGTGGACCTTCCCGATCGAGCGCTCCGGCTCGTAGGTCTCGTAGCCGACCCGCCCGTCGTTCACCTCGCGAACGTGCGGGCTCGGGAGGAACTCCGCGAGCTCCTCGACCACGCCGACCGGTCCGGCGCCGGGACCGCCGCCCCCGTGGGGGGTCGCGAACGTCTTGTGGACGTTGTAATGCATCACGTCGAAGCCCATGTCGCCGGGGCGGCCCCGGCCCAACAGCGCGTTGAGGTTCGCGCCGTCGTAGTAGAGCAGGCCGCCGGCGTCGTGGACGATGTCGGCGATCTCGGCGATGTCGCGCTCGAAGAGTCCCACCGTGTTCGGGTTGGTCAACATGAGCGCGGCGGTCTCCTCGCCGACCGCGGCGTCGAGCGCCTCGACGTCGACGCGGCCGTCCTCCCCGGAGGGAAGCTCGACGACGTCGTAGCCCGCCATCGCCGCGGTCGCGAAGTTCGTCCCGTGGGCGGACGCCGGGATGACGACCTCCGAGCGGTCGTTGCCATGGTGTTCGTGGTACGCCTTCGCGATCAGGATGCCGGTGAACTCGCCGGCGGCGCCCGCGGGCGGCTGCAGCGTCACCGCGTCCATCCCGCCGATGTCGGCGAGGAACTCCTGGAGCCCGGAGAGCAGCTTGAGCGTTCCTTGGATCGAGCGATCCGAGCGATCCGGGTGGATCGAGCCGTTCGGGTCGGCGGCGACGTCCTCCGTGAACTTGGGGTTGTACTTCATCGTACAGCTCCCCAGCGGGTACGGCCCCGCGTCGATCGCCCAGTTCATCTGTGAGAGCCGGGTGTAGTGGCGGGCGACCTCCGGCTCGGAGGGGTTCGGCAGGGTGAGCTCGTCGCGCGTGAGGTCGTCCGGCAGCGGCGACGCCTCGCCGACGTCGACCGTCTCCTCACCCTTCTCCGAGAGCAGCGGCTCGTGCAGGTCCTCGCCGTCCCGCGTGTAGCTTGCCTGGTCGTAGATCATCAGATCACCTCCGAGAACGCCTCGAGAAGGGCGTCCGTTCGGCTCGCGTTCAGGTCGGTGACGCAGACCTGCAGCAGGTGTTCGCCGACGACGTGGACGGCGAAGCCCTCGTCCTCGAGGTCGCCGGCGACGGCCGCAGCCGGCTGGTCCGTTCGTACGGTGAACTCCCGAAAGTGGTGTCGGTCGTGAACCGGCGCGGACGCACCCGAGAGGTCGTCGATGGCGGCCGCGAGGGCCTCGGCCTCGCGTACGCAGTCGTTCGCGAGGTCGACGAGGCCGTCGGGGCCCAGCATGGCGGCGTGGATGGCCGCCCGGAGCGCGACCCACGCCTGGTTCGTACAGATGTTCGAGGTCGCCCGCTCCTTACGGATGTGCTGTTCGCGAGTCTGCAGCGTGAGCGTGTACGCCCGGGAGCCGTCGGCGTCCTCGCCCGCACCGACGAGTCGGCCGGGAACCTGACGAAGGAAGTCGTCGGAGCAGGCGAAGAGGCCGAGCCCCATCCCGTAGGCGGCCGGGAGGCCGAGCGTCCCCGCCTCGCCGACGACGACGTCCGCGCCGACGCTCGCGGGCTCCTCGAGCACCGAGAGCGCGACGACGTCGGAGCCGAGCGTGAACAGCGCGTCGGTCTCGGCGGCGACCTCGCCGATCGCGGCCAGCTGCTCCTCGATGCAGCCGCGAACGGTCGGGTTCTCCGCGTGGATCATCACGACGTCATCGCCCGCCCGCTCCGCGAGCGTCTCGACGTCCGCGTTGCCGTCGACCATCGGGTACGTCTCGATCCGGAGATCCGCACCGTCACAGTAGTTCGCGAGGACCTCGCGTTTCCCTTCGCGCAGCTGTGCGGGGATCAGGACGACGTCACCGGTCGTCGACCGGACTCGGTCCGCGAGGGTCGCGGCCTCGGCGAGCGCCGTCGCGGCGTCGTACATCGAGCAGTTCGCGACCGGCAGGCCGGTCAGCTCGACGAGCATCGACTGGTACTCGAAGAGCGCCTGCAGGAACCCCTGCGTGATCTCGGGTTGATACTGGGTGTAGCTCGTGATGAACTCCGCGCGGTCCGCGAGGTGGTCGACGACGCTCGGCACGTAGTGACCGTAGTGACCGCGGCCGAGGAACTCCGTGAGGTCGTCGTTGCGCGCGAGCAGACGGGCACACTCGGCTCGGATCTCGCGTTCGGTTCGCGGCTCGATGCCGAGGTCGCCGTCGAAGGCGACCTCCTCGGGGATGTCGAACAGTTCCTCCTCGTCGGCGGCGCCGACGGCGTCGAGCATGGCCGCCGTCTCCGCCGGCGTGTGTGGTGCGTACGGGCTTCCGCTCATGGTGATCGTGTCGTTCCGGTGGTGGCTGCGTTCATGTGTGGTAAGACGTCGTGGGTGTGTGACTCGTCACCGATCGCTCGGGACCGGATCGGTATGGTCCTGTCGCCGAGCGCCGACCTCGGCGGGTCGACCGGGCGTCACCGATGGCGCCGATCACGCGATCTGGTCCGCGTAGGCGTCGGCGTCGAGCAGGTCGTCGGCCTCGCCGCTCGGGTCGACTTCGATCATCCAGCCGTCGCCGTACGGATCGTCGTTGACGAGCTCGGGGCGGTCGAACAGCTCCTCGTTGACGCCGACGACCTCGCCCGAGACCGGCGAGTAGAGGTCAGAAACCGCCTTGATCGATTCGATCACGCCGAACGCGTCGCCGGCGGCGACCTCGTCGCCCTCGGCCGGCAGTTCGACGAAGACGACGTCGCCGAGTTCGTCCTGGGCGAAATCGGAGATGCCGATCCGGACGACGTCGCCGTCGGTGGCCCATTCGTGTGATTCCAGATACCGTAACGCGTCGGGTACTTCGAAGCTCATTGGTGGAGAATGCGGCTGTGTCGCGTTCTCGTCGGTTCACGCCGCGCTGGCGGCCGACCGGACGGCGGTGAATCCAACGACGACGTGTGCACGGTCCACGACACGGCTACCCATAGCTTCCGAGGACTGGGAAATAAAAGGTACGTTCGCGGCGGTCGGCGGACGCCTCGCCGTTGACCGCCGGAGCGTGGCGGTCGGGTCGGCCGGGGCGGGTAACGGTCGGCGGATGCGTCGATCAAGCGTCGGGTCGGCCGGGGCGGTCAGGCCCACCGGTCGAGGCCGGTCTGGACCTGCGACTCCTCGATCCGCTCGAAGCCGCGGGCGACCTCGTCGGCGTCGACGCCCCACTCGTCGACGACGTACTCGCGTGCGGCCGCCACGTCCGGCTCGATCGCGCGGTCGAACTCGACGTCCCGCACGGGCGGATCAAAGAAGAGCTCCCGGACGGCCGCCGCGTTCTCGATCGCCGCGTCGTGTGCCGCCAGCGCGGCCCAGAGGTCGCCGTGCTCCCGGATGGCCTTCACCGCGGTCTTCGGACCGATGCCACGGACGCCCTCGTTGAAGTCCGTGCCACAGAGCATGGCGACGTCCACGAGCCCCTGTCGGTCGAGTTCGAGCTCCGCGAGCGTCGCCTCGAGGTCCATCAGCTCGGGGTTCCCCTTGCTCGTCAGCTGCCTGAGGGTGTAGGGGGCGCCGAAAAGCAGCGTGTCGTAGTCCTCGCTGCCCGCGTAGTCGACGCTCCCGGTCGCTGCCATGTGAGCACACTGCGCCTCGCCTTCCGCGGGCGCCTCGACCACCGGCACGTCGAGCAGCCGGAGCAGCTCCCGCGTGGTCTTCTGGATGGTGTCGGTGAGCCGTTGGGTGCGCGCCTCCAGCCGGGCCGCCTCGACCGCGTCACCGCGCTCCTTCGCGGCGGCCTGCCGCTTTTCGGCACGCTCACGCTGCTCGCGGCGCTCGGCCACCTCGTCGGCCTTGAGGTCCGTGACGGCTCCGTCGAAGACCATCACCGGGACGAGGTCGTGTTCGAAGAACTTCGGCAACCCCTGGACGATCCCGATCAGGTTCGCGACCTCCGTGCCGTCGGCGGTCGTGTACGCCCCGTCGTTCGTCCACTTCACCGTCGTCGTGAGGTATCGGTAGAGCCAGTTGTGCGCGTCGACGGCGACGACGCTCCCCTCCAGCTCCTCGAAGGCGACTTCACGGATGCTCGCGAGGTCGCGCAGGTCCGCGTTTCCCATCATCGGCTCCTACGGGCGCCAGCGATTAAAAGGTCGACCGATCGTGGATACGGGGCAAGAAGCGGCGGACGACGACGTCGTTCCAAACGGTGGCGACGACGTCGGCTACGCCCGCGCCCGGTTGCGTCGCGGATCGGTCACCGGAGGAGACCCCACGTCGCGGACGGAACGCTCACAGCAGGATCGAGGCGGCACGACGGGCGCCGACCACGTTCCGCGCGAACGGCCCGAGGACCGTCTCGGCGGCCGCCCCGGTGATCGCCACCGGCGAGAGCGACCCGTCCTCGTGGCTCCACCGGAGCGTCCCGTCGTCGAGAACCGGTACGCCGCAGGCGCCCGTCGCGAGCGTCGAGTCGGTGTGAACGCGGCGGAGGAGGTTCCCCTCGTACGGGGATCCGAACCCGGTCGCGCAAACGAGCCGGTCGAAACAGAACGCCGTCCCGTCCCGACAGCTCGCGACGACCGTTCCGCCAGCCGGAGTGACGTCGACCGCCGCCGTCCGACGGAGACGAACGTGGCCGCGCTCGACCGCACGGTCGAGCCGCCGCATGACGTACGGCGGGACGGTCCCGTCCGCTCGCGCCTCGGCGACCGTCCGCTGTCGGCGCCGGGAGCCCGGCGGTGCCGACCGGAGCTCCTCGACCGGGTCCGAGAAGTGCATCCACTCGGCGTCCGCCTCCAACCACGCCTCCCGGATCGGGCTCCGGGCCAGCATCGTCACTTCACGGCCGGGCCGTGCGAGCGTGACGGCCAGCTGGGCCGCCGTGATGCCGCCGCCGACGATCCCGACGTGGTCGCGGGCACCCACGGCGGCCGGGTCGAATCCCTCGTCCCAGACGTGCCACAGCGGCGTGTCGGCGGGAACCCCGGCCGCCCAGTCGGGACGTCGCAACGAGCCGCCGTACCCGACCGCGAGGACGCAGCGTTCGGCACGGAGCGACCCGGCCGCCGTCTCGACCCGGACCCCGTCGTCGCGGACGACGACGTCGGTCGCGGCGGCCCGCAGGTGGAGATCCCCGAGATCTCGGCGCGCGCGGAGCCGCGCGGCGTGGTCGAAAAAGAGGTCGACGGTCGGCCTGTCGCCGCCGTAGGTGTTCGCGACGAGCTCGTCCTCGCGACCCCGCGAGCGAGCGAAATCGCGAAGCGAGAAGGGATCGACGCCGACATGGTGGACGTGCGGCGAGCGCAGTTCCCGTGTCCCGCACGACCGACACTTGCGCTCGAACGCGGACAGGGGTCCGTTCGGGTCGACGAGCCGGATCCCGCTTCGATCCACCGTCCCGGCGTCCAGGAGCCGCAGGGCGACGTGGGTCCCGTGAACCCCGGCGCCGACTATCACCCACTCGAACTCGGCCGCGGTCATCGGGACGCACGGGACTCGATCGACCGGGTCGACGTCGTCGCGTTCGCCAGCGCGTCGCGGATCCGCTCGGCCGCGCGGCGCGCGCCGGGGAGGTTCCCCGCGTACGGGCCGACCGACGCCGCGGCGAACGCACCGCTCACGTACACCGACGACCGCACGGCGGACTCGTCGGCGCCGCTTCGACGCCAGGCCAAGGTCGCGTCGTCGAGCACGGGTACCCCGCGGGCACCCCGCTGGAGGCCGAGGGTGGTCGCGATCCGGTCGAGGATCGGGACGTCGAACTCGGGCTGGAGCCCGGTCGCGAGAAGGATGCGGTCCGCGGGCAGCCGTCGTCCGTGCTCCAGCCCGAGTTCGACGCCGTCCTTCCGGTCGGCCGCCGTCCGTACCGTCCCCTGCTCGATCGCGAGACGACCGTCCCGGAGCGCCTCCTCGAACGATCCGTAGAGCCACGGGGGGACCGTGGCGTCGTTTCGGGCCCGCTTGACGAGCCGCAGGCGGTCCGCCGAGCCGGGCGGGCGGGCGTGCAGTTCGGCCTCGACGTGTCGCCAGGTGACCCACGCGGGTGCGGCCTCGGCGACCTTCCACTCGAGGGGATGACGGGTACACAGCGTGACACGTTCCTCCGGAAACAGCGTCGCGGCGAGCTGTGCGGCCGTGATCCCGCCACCGACGACGAGCGTGTGCCGGCCGCGTCGTGGCGACGGCGCCACGCCGGACGTCGCGGGGCCGGCCCCCCGTTCGGATCGGTCCGGACCGAGACCCTCCCAGACGTGCGTGGCGCCCGCCACGTCCTCGGCCCACGCCGGCTGCCGGAGCCGCCCGCCGTGACCGAGCGCGAGCACGCAGTTCCGCGCCCGGAGTGCCCCGTCGTCGGTCTCGATCCGGTAGCTCCCGTCCGTTCGGCAGGAGACGCGTCCGACCGTCGCCCGGCGATGGCGTCGCGCGAGGCCGTGGCGCTCGACGACGTGCCTCGCATGGTCGATGAAGAGATCGAGCGACGGTCGGTCCGGATAGTCGACCGTCGAGACGAGCTCGTCCTCGCGGCCGTGGTCCACGGCGAAGCGCTCCAGCCCGAACGCGTCCGGGCCGACGTGGTGAACCGTCGCGGAACGGAGCGTCTCCGTCCCGCACGCGCGACAGCGGAGTCGAAACGCGTCGAGCAGGTCGGGATACGGGTCGATGATGACGAGATCGTCGCGTTCGACGGTCCCGTCGGCGAGCAGTCTGACGGCGAGGTGAGTTCCGTGGATGCCGCCCCCGACGATCGCACAGTCGAGGGGGGCGTCCGGACCGTGTGAGCTCACGTCGAGTCGGCGGTGGTTCCGGCGCAGTCGCTCGCGGACTTGGCGCGGTCGCTTGCGGACTTGGCGCGGTCGCCGTCGATCGCGATGGAGCGATCCGTGCGTGGCTCGGACACGGTCGGCGGCGCCGTCTCCGGGTCGCGTTCCGTCCCCGGATCGCGTCGTGCCAGGACGTGGCCGTCGTGACAGCGGCAGTTACACCGGAAGTAGGCGGCGTGGTGACCGGCCTCCCGGAACCGTTCGAGGAGGTCGTTCCCGGTCGATCGGTCGACGACCTCGACGTTGACGGTCCGTCGCGTCCCCCTCGCGAGCGCTTCGAGGGCGGTCTCGGGATCGTCCCGATCGGGCTGGAGCGCCTCGAGCAGGATCGCCTCGACGGTCCAGTCGTCGAGATCCGGGACGGCGCCGTCGTCGATGGCGCTCGCGATGGCGGGATCCTCGTAGAAGTACTCCGCGAGGTCAGGACCGTCGAACGCACGGAGGCGGTCCCGATCCGACTCCCCGAAGCGGGTGACGACGGTGAAGACGCCGACGCCGCGTTCGTCGGCGACCCGGGCGTACGCCGCGACGTCGTCGAGGCCGTCGGGCGTCGTCACGACGAAGACAGCGTCCAGCGACGCCGCGTTTCGCGCGAACGCGTCGACGCCGGCGTCGAAGTCGTGGACCTCCCACGCGAGGCCGAGGTCGCCGTCGACACACGCCCGGTCGGACTCCGTGCCCGCACGCGTACTGGCGGTTCCGACGACGTCCGCCGCATCCCCGGCGACGGAGACGACCGGCGTTCGCGTCGAGAGACGGTCGGCCACGAGCGACGCGACCGTCGTTTTTCCGGCGTTTCGTTCGCCGACGAACCCGATGCGGTACGGCACACGTCGCGAGGTCGGACCGACGTCTTCGGCGATGATCGAGGACATCCTTGAATAACATATTCTACCTTCTACTTAATTAGAGTTGTTATTACCAATGCTATATTTATTAATAGAAGCGTGGCCGCTTCGGACCGCCATGTGCCGGTCAACCCTCGAGGAACGGCGGGATCACGACTTCCGCACGCTTCTCGTCGCCACGGACGACGACGGAAACGCGGTCGCCGTCGTCGGCGTGATCGGCACGAATGTAGCCCAGTCCGATCGGCTCCTCGAGCGTCGGGCTCATCGTTCCGGAGGTGAGGTGACCGATCCGCGTGAGGTCGCCGTCGGTGACCGCGTAGCCCCCGCGCGGGACTCCCCGCTCCAGCAGCCGAACGCCGACGAATCGTTCCTCGACTCCTTGTTCCTTTCGTGCCTCCAGCGCGTCGCGCCCGACGAACTCCGTGTCGAGTTTCACCACGAAGCCGATCCCGGCCTCGTAGGGCGTCCGCGGCTCCGAGTCGGGGTCGAAGTCCTGTCCCGAGAGGAGGTAGCCCATCTCCATCCGGAGCGTGTCGCGCGCGCCGAGTCCGCAGGGCTGAACGTCGTCGAAGGCGGACCAGACGGTCCCGGCCTCGCTCGCGGGACAGAGCACTTCGAAGCCGTCCTCGCCCGTGTAGCCGGTTCGGGCCACCCAGCTCGGAGCGCCGGCGACGTCGGCCACGGTCGCCCCGAACTTCGGGAGATCGAGGGGGGTCCCGGCGGTAACCGCCTCCTCGAGGGCGGTCGGCGAGTTCGGCCCCTGGACCGCGATCATCGCCCAGTCCGCCGTCGTGTTCTCGACCGTCGCGTCGAGCCTCCACTCGTCGCGGTGATCGACCCACCGCGCGTACGCCCCCTCGTCGTGGCCCGCGTTGGGAACGAAGAGGTAGGCCGGGTCGCCGTCGGGCGCCCCGAGATCCGCGCCGGCCATGCCGTCGATCGTCGCCGCAGCGTCGCCCGCGGCGGTGCCGTCGGGCAGCCGATAGACGACGGTGTCGTCGAGCATCACGCCGTCCTCGTTCGTGATCGCCGCGTACTGGGAGTCGCCCGGCGAGAGCGCCGTCACGTCGTTCGTCGTGAGCCGGTTCACGAGCGTCGTTGCGTCCGGGCCCGAGACCTCGACCTCGCCCATGTGCGAGACGTCGAACCGTCCGGCATCCTCGCGGACGGCGGCGTGTTCCTCGCGGATGGAGTCGAACTCGACGGGCATCTCCCAGCCGCCGAATCCGGTGAATTTCGCGCCGCGGTCCTCGTGTACGCCGTGGAGTGGTGGCGATCGCTCGGCCATGATCGAACACTCCCGTGGACGGACCTAAGGTCTTGCCGTCGTGATCCGCGACGGCGCGGGGTCACCACCCGCGATGGCACGGGAAGGGCCCACAGCGGTATGCGATCCGATCAGCACGGAGCACGCAGTCATCCAACCGCCTGCATTATATCATTGAAAATTTATTAAATCCGCCCGCCGGTCGGATCGGGCGGCATACGGAAGTTTCGGCGTTCTGTCTCCGATATCCTACACGTTCTAGGCAAACGGTTAATACCGCTCCAAGCGTCCTATATATGATCATAATGAAACGTTCTTCGATGACTCGGCGGCACGTCCTCACCACGGCCGGAGTGGCCGCCACAGCCGGGCTCGCGGGCTGTATGACGCAGGTCGCTGCGAGAACCACGAACACCGGGGCATCGCCCGCGGCGATGTTCGGAGGTATTCGCGACGACCGGCTGATCGGAGTCACGGCCGGCGATACGATACGATTTTCACCCACCGTTCGTGTCGAGGAACGATTCCTCTCCGGCGACGTCGAGCTGGAAGCGTGGATGACGAACGCCGTCTGTGCCCCTCCGACGGATTACAACTCAACTCGGTCGAATCGCAGGAAGAACGCGTTCGGAGGCGGGCCGGACTCGGCCGACGATGACGGCGTCGGCGAGGACGCCGACGCCATCGACGCCCGTTCGGCCGCGCTCGAACTCGAGCGGCAGCTTCTCCGACGGACTCGGGAGGCGTTGGAAGTCAGCAGGCGGAGCGCACGGACCGGTCGAAATCCGCAGACCGGCAAGGAGATGCAGGGCCATCTCGACGACATGTCGGACACGATCGACGAGATACGGGCGACGCTGGCACGCTGTGGAGACGACGTGTGTGAGACCGTACGGAGCAACGCGGACGCTCGCAAACGACTCGTCGAGGAGGCGAGAAGCTACTTCGAGGGCGATCAGCAGTTCGCCGCCGCCGAGGAGGCGCTCGAGGAGGTCCGACTGATCGTCGAGAGCGACGTCGAACTGCTCGAAGCGTCACTGGAGCGGGATTCCGAGTCCGGACGCTCAGCCCGGATCGCACGCTTACGGGAGCTGACCGGCGCGAGCGACGGCGAGATACGCGGCATGTACGAGTACCTCGACGGTGACCCCGTGTTGAGCGAACGGTGCGTGATCACGGTCCCGGACGCGCGGGCACCGCAGGGGGGACCGAGCGTGGAGTCGCTGATCACGCCGGATCGCCTGATCCGGTTCGTCACCGGCCGAGCGGACGCGGAGGGGACGCTCTACTCGTGGGGCGGCCGCGAGCGCGCGGCGGCCGCCGAGGAGGACGAGGAGGGTGACGACGATGGCGAGTCGTGTGAGCCGCACTCCTCCGGGGTGGAGGTGCTGTCGTTCTGTTGGGGTACCAACTCCACGACGGCGATCTCCGGCCCCACCCACACGTATGGCGATCTCGACGTGCTCACGTCGGATGCGGGCGTCGTCGTGGTGAACACGCCCCCTACAGCTACCGACGAGCGGTCGATGGTCGGCGTGACCGCCGACGGACGGCCGACCGACGTCGGCGGGCTGGAGGACTGGGGACGCGAGATCGGCCCGGCGTCGTCGACGTCGACCGTGGTCTGTCAGGTCCTCGTGCGACCTGCCGGATGTCCGTGCCCGTTTCCCGCGTTGTTGTACGTCCAACGGCACGAGAACGCCGACCAGTACGTCTACTCGTGCGGGTGGGTGGTCGACGACTCCTGCCTCTATGAGGACTCGACGACCGTGCTGACGATGCATCGGGGTCGTGGCGGGGGTGGCGGGAAGGTGAGCGTGCAGGACGTGGCCGTGACGACGCCCGGCGGGGACATCAGCGAGGCGGAGATCCGACGCATGGTGCCGGACGACGTGTCACCGGCCGGGTCACAGATGTTCTCCGGACGCCTCGATGGGGCGGTGCGTGCGGGAGCCATCCCGGACGACGAACTCGCCGAGGCGATCGCTCGAACGGTGGCCTCGGACGGAGACGTGTACTGTTCGTGTTGCCCGTTCGATGGACATTGCCTGCACCTCGTGGACGACGGGAACACGTCCGACACGGTGAAGTTCAAAGCCGGAGCCGACCTATCGAAGAGCGTTAACTAGTTTCCGCCGGTTCGTCCGGTATCGGACTCCCGACACTCACCGCGGCGGACGACGTCCGTCCCTGCCACGGCCGTCGTGACGACGCGGAGGGGAGGGATGCGGCGTACGCCGCGTTCGGTCCGAATCGACCGGTCGACGGCGAAGGACGGCCGCGAACCCGGCGATCCGCCGCTGATCGATGCGGACTTCGTGACACCCCGGTCGCGGTCGATCGAGAAGGGATCCGTACCCGGTACCGCCCGCAGCAGCGATCCGAGATCCGAACGCCACGCGACGGGCGCTCGCCACGCGCCCCGCCCGTGACCGTTGCCCGACGCCGACGATCCCGTTACTCGCCGCCGTCCGTGTGGGCCGTCCGTACGGACTCAGCACACCAGACGTTGCCGCGACGACCCGCGCGCGAGAGCTCGAGGCGAACGACGGAGCCGGCGGGGAGGTCGGCGAGGCGCTCGCGGTCCGTCTCGTCGGCGTAGTCGACGACGTGGTAGGTCGCGTTGCGTGGATGTGCACGAACGGTGGTGCATCCATGATCGTTCTGTGCGGAAGTGACGGTGTAGGTGTCGGTTGTGCTCATCACAGACGAATAAAGTTGGACGTTCTTCTTTAACGCTTCGTATAGCCACTTGGGGCCGCTTAGGGGATCTACTACGAATATAAGGTCCATGGATCCACGTTCGATCACCCGCCGCCGATCCGCGTCACGGCCGCCGATAGACTAAGTGGGTCCCCGCCGACGGCCACGACATGGACTCGACGGAGTCGACGACGGTCACCGAGGTGACGGAACGTGAGGGGCTGCGCACCTGCCACCCGCTGATGAAACAACTACGGCCGGTGGACGAGGAGACGTTCCTCGAGATCGTCGGTCGCATGCGCGAGGAGCAGGGCTATCGGCTGTTCGCGCTCCGCGACGCATCCGAGGAGGCGATCGCACTCGCGGGCGTCGTCGTCGAGACGAACCTCTACCACGGCAAACACGCCTGGATACACGACCTCGTCGTCGACGAGCCGCGGCGCGGACGCGGTCACGGCGGGCGGCTCCTCGACTGGATCGCGGAGTGGGCCGACGAGCGCGACTGTTCGTGCGTCGAACTCGCCTCGGGCCACTGGCGCGACGACGCCCACCGATTCTACGAGTCGAACGGCATGGAACTGTACTGTCACACGTTCAAACGCGACCTCTCCGCGCCGAGCCCGTACTGATCCGCATCGACGCGTCTCGATGGAGGGCGTCGTGGAACGGTCCACACGGCGGCATCCTTCGCGGGACCATCGTGAACCAGCCGTCCGAACGCGCCTGCGAATCGAGCGGTTGGGGGCTCGATGTATGACATAAAGGATGTCGATGGGACCCGTGGGTACTCATACGTAGCAACGAGAGTCCGGGACGGTCGGCGGAAGCGACGAGGAGGATCGAACTCCCGCTCCCGCAACCGCCCTGCACTGAAGCCGCCCTGCACCGCAACCGCCCTGCACCGCAACCGCATACCTCCCCAATCTCGGCGGACGGGCGACCGCAATTTTGCGGCCGCCCGTCCGCCTCCCTCGCGCGCGCTTCGCGCGCGTCGACTGCCATGGATCGATTTGCAAATAGCGTCATCTCCCGACCGGACCGATAATAAGCGATCGACGGAACTAGCGATCGCCCGTTATGGCACCTACCCGTACGAATAGTCGCTTGCGTCGTCCGACCGCCGGGAGCGAGGAGCGGAGGGGTGAGGCGTTCAGGCGTCGTCCGTCCCCGAGGCCAGCCGCAGCGTCGTCTCCGCGAAGGTTCGCGCGCCGGCAAGGACGTCCGGCCATTCGGTGTACTCCGCCTCGTTGTGGGTCTTGCCGTCGACGCTCGGGACGAAGATCATCGCCGCGTCGGTGATCTCGTTGAGGTACGTCGCGTCGTGGCCCGCGCCGCTGACCATGGGCTGATGGTCGACGTCGACCGCGGCCGCCGCATCGAGCACCGTTTCGCTCACGCGTGAGGAGAACTCGGTGTGTGGGATCCGCCAGATCTCCTCCAGGTCGTACTCGACGCCCTCACGCGCGCAGGCGTTCTCGACCTCCCGCTCGACGTGGTCGACCAGCTCGGCGACGACGTCGTCGTCGTAGCTCCGGACGTCGATCGTGAGGCGGGCCTCCGCGGGGACGACGTT
>CAZIFX010000014.1:0-46205 GCA_964538415.1 uncultured Halobellus sp. | reverse complement strand
CGTGTGAGTGGTCGTGATCGTCGTGGGAATGGCCGTGGTCGTGTGAGTGGTCGTGATCGTCGTGGGAATGGCCGTGGTCGTGTGAGTGGTCGTGATCGTCGTGGGAATGGCCGTGGTCGTGTGAGTGGTCGTGGACGTCGCCTGCCCCGTCGCAGTCGGGGTTTTCGGCGTCGTCGACGAGGAGGACGTCGACGGTCGTCGAGCGGATGCCGTTTTTCACCGTTTCGTCGATCCCATATCGGATCGGCAGCCGGTCTTCAACCGGCGCGAGGACGTCGGGGTCGGCGCCGGCGGCGATCAGCGCGGCGCAGATCATGTCGCCGGCCGCGCCGGTTCGGCCGTCGAAGGCGAGCGTTCGCATGCACGACACCAGAACCTCTACCGCTAAAGAGCCTCCCGACTCCGGCCGAAGGCGTCCGCGTTACCCCTCGATCCGTTCGCGAGCGGCGGCGACGAGCATCGGCAGCATCACCGTGGCGTCGCCGTAAACGGAGACGTTGCGGGCGTCCTTCTCCAGTTTTCCCCACGAACGCGCCTCCTCCAGCGTCGCCCCCGAGAGCCCGCCGGTTGCCTCCGGATCCATCGTGATCTGGACGGCGTAGTCGTACGCGCGCGGCGTGACGAGCATCGTCTGGAGGGTGAAGTTCTTCGGCACGCCCCCGCCGACGAGCAGACAGCCCGCGTCGTCGGCCTCGAACGCGAGGTCGGTCAACTCCGTCATGTCCCCGAGCGCGTCGAGCGTGAAGTCGGCGGTCTGGGCGTACATCCACGCCTGCAGCCCGAGCACGGAGTCCTGGACCGCGGGACAGTAGATGGGGACGTTCGCCTCGTACGCGGCCGCCGCGATGCCCGGCCCCTCGGCGACGTCCTCGCGCCCGTTGACCGCGGCGTTCGCGCGGCCGAGTTCCGCACAGAGCTCCGTGATCGACGCCGCGTCCTCCCCCTCGAGGGCGGGGAAGACCTCCTCGCGGAGGTGGCCCTCGAACGCGGCGAAATGCTCCTGTGGGAGATAGACGTTGTAGATCCGGTCGACGCCCTCGTCGCGGAGCGTCTCGTCGTGGTCACGGAGGCTCTTTTCGGGGTCGTGGGTGCGACCGTGATGGTGTTTGCCGCCGATCGCCTCGATGGCGTCGTGGGTCAGGTTCGCGCCGGTCGTCACGAGCGCGTCGACGTAGCCGTCCCGGATCAGGTCGGCGACGACCCGCCGCATCCCGCCGGGGACCATCGCGCCCGCCAGTGAGCAGAAGACCGTGCAGTCCTCGTTCGCGAACATCTCCGTGACCACGTCGCCGGCCTCGTGGACCGCCGTCGCCCCGATGCCGGCGTCTCCGTACCCCTCGACGAGGTCGGAGACGCTCATGCCGGCCTCCGCCCGAACGTGACCGACCGGATCCTCGTGGAACTCCTCGCGGGGCGGGTGTGCGCCGTGGTCGTCCGCGTCGTGATCGTCCGCGCCGTGGTCGTCCGCGTCGTGATCGTCCGCGTCGTGGTCCTCGCTCATGCGCGGAAGGTGTGGTGGCCGCGCGTTTGAAACGACCGATCCAAGCCGTCCTCGATGCGGGCCCCCTACCCGCCGCTCACGGGCGGAAACAGCGCCAGCTCGTCGTCCGCCTCCAGCGTCGCGTTCAGCCCGTCATCGTGGAGGACGTTCCGACCGTTCCGCAACACGTTGATGTGGTCAGCGATCTCGCCGTCGTCGATCACCCGCTTACGTAGGTCGGGGTGGTCCTCAAGCAGCGCGTCAAGTGCCTCACCGACGGTCTCCCCGGGCTCGACGTCGACCTCGATCACCCGTCCGCCGGCGATCTCCGCGAGGTCCGCGAACAGCTTCCATTCCATACCGACACGCCGTGTGGGGCACAAAAGAGCGTTGCGTCCGCGACGGATCGAACGGCGAGGGCACGGATCATGACGGAATCCCGAACCGCGACGGCCGGTTCGGTCGATGTTCGAGGCTTGTCGGATTTCTCCCACGGCTAAAGCCGTGGACTTCCTGCTTGTATTCGTGTGATCGACCGGCGTCCCCACGTCTTTTGCCGTCGCTCACCGTCGTTCGGCGTCCGAGTCGCCTCCGGAATCAGATTCGGAGGCCGACGTCGGTTCATCGTCCGAGTCGGCCGGATCGGCTCGTTCTTCGGCCGTCGGACCCGGCTTCGTGTCGGGTCGCTCCGTTTCCGGCTTCGTCTCCGTCGTTCCGGCTGCGTCGGCCCCCACGTCGGCGGCAGCATCCGCCTGACCGTCCGTCGCCGTCGCGTCGGCGGGGGGTGCATCGGCGGGAGCGGCGTCGGGTTTCGAGACGACCGTCGTCGCGTCCGCCTCGAATCGACGGATCTCGTCCGGGCGGCCGACCAGATAGACGGCGTCGTTCGGGCCAAAGGTGTACGCCCGTGGCGGGATCGCTTGGACGTCACGTTCGGCCGACCACACCGCGACGATGACGGCACCGACGTCGCCAACCGCCCTGCCGACCATGGCGCTGCCGGGCTTGATCGTGACCGTCGCCATCGTCTCGTCGGCGTTCCGCAGCAGGGAGGCGAACTCGCGGTCGGCTTGGGGCTCGGCCGGCAGCGTCACGAGCCGGTAGCCGCCCTCGATGGAGAACTTCGCGGCGTCGGCTTCGTCGACCGCGACGGTGGCGACGTCCTCCGCGACGCCGCGCAGCTCGCCGGTCGCGACGCGCTCAGGCGTGGGATCCGTTCGCCACAGCTGTACCATGTCGCCCGGCGTCGCGTTGTTCGGGGGGTCCGCGGAGAGCGCGACCGCCGCGCGTCCCGGCGCGAGCGTCGGCCCGATCCCCGTCGCCCGTGAGCCGACCGCGAAGTACTCGAGCGTGCCATCCTCCGTCAGATCGACGTCGACGTAGCCGACGCCGTAGTCGGTCTTCACCCGCTCGACGAACTGTTCACGCAGCTTCTCGACGGAGAGCCGTCGCTGGAACAACAGCGTCTTTCCCGCCATCTCGGCCTTCTTCTCGGTCGAAACCGGCTCGTAGGTGTCCATGTCCCCGATGCTCTCGACCGGCGGCAGCGTCACCGCGGTGAACCGTCCGACCGTGCGGACGACGTTGCTCAACTCCCCGTCGAAGTCCTTCATGCCCGTGAGCGCGAAGACGTCGACCGCCAGCCTGTCCCCGGCGTATCGGCCCGCCGGCGTGACGGCAACGGAGACGCCCAGCGCGACGACGTTGAAGAAGACACCCTCGGGCGTGAGCAGCGCCGCGTCGCCCCCGCCGGCGACGTCGCCGAGCGATGTCGTATTGAGGTAGAGCGCGACGACGGCGACGCCGAGCAGTCCCGCGACGCCCTCCGGGAGCTCCGCCCGGAAGTACCATCGATACGTGATCGCACCCCCGCCGGACGCGAGCAGCGCGAGGATCGCGAACGTGACGAGCGTGACCGCGGCGGCGTACGGGTCGCCGAACGTGACGCTCGCCCCCGAAACGGGCGTGGCCGCCGTGGTCGTCATGGCCGTCGTGGCCTGTGCCGGCGTGATCGCCGCGGGTAGTAGTGATGCGGCGGTCGTGCTCGCCGTCCCGACCGGTCCGGCATTCGTCCACGGGGTGATGAGGGCGAGGGAGGCGATCATTTCGCGACCTCCGCGAACCGATCCAGCGTCTCGCGCGTGCCGACGACGAAGAGCTCGTCGCCCGCCGAAAGCGTCTGTGACCCGCGGGGCGCGATCGTCCACGACTCGTGTCTGGCCGCGAGGATGGCCACGTCGTACGCCTCGCGGACGCCGACCTCACCGATGGTGTGCCCGTCGAGCGCGCCGCCGGGCACGACCGTCACCCTTCGGAACCGCTTGCCCGCCCGTCGAAGCAGCGTCGTGAGCTCGTACTCGCGTCTGGTGCCGCGCGAAAGCACGACCACGCGTCCGCGACCCGCACGCAACAGCGGCGCCGCCTCGGAGCGGTTGACCGCGACCGTGACGCGTCCCTCGCCGCCGGTCGTCGCCATGGTCGGCGGGGCCGACGGCGCGCCCGGTTTCGGCTGGCCGCCGTCGGTCGCGACCGGATCGGCCGGCTTCGCGTCCTTTTTGTCCTCCTTCTTGCCGCCCGACTTGGCGGCGAGCAGCGTTCCCTCCACGACGAGGTCGGAGGTGATCACGCGGACGACGTCGCCTCGGGCGAGCCCGGTCGGGACGAGCGCGGGGATCGTCACGGCTCGTTTGCCGGCCGGAACGCGCTTCGAGAGCCCGCCGGAGGGCGGCGCGGCAGAGACGACCGCCCGCGCTTTCTCGTCGATGGACACCGCGACGTCGGCGACGTCGAGCTCGGTTCGGAGCCGCTCGGCGAACCGGCTCTCGAGTTCGGCCAGCGGCACGTCGGCCGGGAAGACCCATTCGCCGTCGACGATCGCCTGACGCGTCTCCGCGGGCAGCGGCGGGTAGCCCTCCATGTCGCCGACCTCGCCGACGACGGTGACGCGAACCCGCCCGCGCCCGCCGACCAGCTCGATGACGTCAGTCGAGAGGGTTCGATCGCGGAGCTTCTTGAGCGACACCCGCTTCGGCGCGTTGGCGCCGAGCTTGTCGCCCTGTGCGTGCGCATACAGCGAGAGCATCAACACGATGATGATCGCCGTGAGGATCGCGGGAGCCCGCTCGGCCGACCGGATCGTCTCGTCGTTGAGCGCGAGCAGCCCGCCGTTGACCCCCGCGATGGCCAACGCGAGGACGACGACCCCCAGACCGGGGATCGTCACCCCCGTGAAGTATTTGAACACGAATCCGAGCACCCCGGAGACCAGCGCGGGGATGATCCCCGTGATGATCCCGAGATAGATGCCGAAGAGGATCTCGAGCGGCAGCGTCATACCCGGTGCACGACCGGGGGTGTTAAACCGGTTCCGCACACGGCAGGGTACCGTTCGACGGCCACCCGGTCGTTTGGCTCCGCTCATCGAGAAATCGCCACGCCGTCGAACTCGTTGCCAGACCGTCGAACTCGTTACCACACCGTCGAACTCGTTCCGTCAATGGACTTCACGTCGCCGGACCATGCCCTCAACGGGCCCGTCACGTCGCCCTCGGGGGATTTAAGTTCGGGCTCGGTCACCGACCTCGTATGGAGTGGAGCCGCGAGTGGGTGACCGTCCGGGCGTCGGTGGTCCTGACGTTCGCGGTCGCCATGCTGTCGATCCTGGTCGGCCTCCTCCACATCGCCGGATTCGGGGTTGAGGGGCCGCTCACCCCCTACGTTCCCGAGGTGATCCTCCGGACCGTCGGCTTCACCGGCACGATCACCGGGTTCGCGATGCTGGGGAGCGGCTTCGCGCTGAAGCGTGGCTACCGGATCGGCTGGTACACCACGGGCGTGTTGCTCCCGCTGACCGCGATCCAGGGGCTAATGCAGGCGTCGGCGTTCGCATACCCGCTGGTGGTGCTCTCAGTGCTCTCGATGCCGGCGCTCATCATCAATCGGGGGCGGTTCAAGCGTGAGTTCACCCCGTCTCCGACGCAGCTCGCCGCGGCGGCGGCGCTCGGAACCGCGATCGCCTACGGCACGGTCGGTTCGTACGCGCTTCGCGACGAGTTCGAGGGGATCGAGACGATCGTCGACGCCTTCTACTTCACCGTCGTCACCGCCTCGACGGTCGGATACGGCGACATCACGCCCCAAACCGGCGCGACCTCCGACATCGCACAGCTGTTCGTGCTCTCCTCGCTGGTCATGAACGTCGCGGCGTTCGCGGTCGCGCTCGGGGTCCTCCTCACGCCCGCCATCGAGGCGCAGCTCTCCAAGGCGCTCGGAAAAATGACAGAAAAACAGTTCGACCTCCTCGACGACCACGTCCTCGTGTTAGGCTACGGGGAACTAACGGAACCGATACTCGAAGAACTCGCCGGGCGGAACGTCCAGTACGCGGTGGTTTCGACGAACGAGGCGGCGGCCCGTGCGCTCGGCGAACGGGACATCGCCGTCCTCACGGCCGATCCGAGCGACGTGGAGCCGCTCCAGCGCGCGCACATCGAGGACGCACGGGCCGTCGTGGTCGCGACCAACGACGACGCGCGCGACGCGCTGGCGATCCTCACGGCCCGACAGCTGAATCCCGACGTCCGGATCGTGGCGGCGGCGACCCAGCGAGAGAACGTCAACAAGCTCCGACGCGCCGGCGCCGATCAGGTGATCTCGCCCTCGACGCTCGGCGGCCACCTGCTCGTGGGGTGTGCGTTCGGCGCGGACAGCGAGTCCATCACCGCGGGCATCCTCGGGGAGGAGCCGGGGACGTAACGAACGACCGCGCGATCGAGGGCTGCGTGGCGGACGGCGGCTACCGCGTCTCCTGACCCCGCCCGCCGCCGAGGCCATCCGTGATCTTATATGAAATGACAAGGAGTAGCATGCATGGATGGACGCGTGACCGCGTTTTTCGACGAGAGCTTCATCGCACACGAACAGCCGGCCGGGGAGTTCGAGGCCGAGTGGACCGGACGGCTTGCGTATCGTGAACCACACCCGGATCGGCCCGAACGCCTCAAGAACATCTACCGCATCGTCCAGGCCGAACTCGCCGACCACGTCACGCTCGCCGACGTCGACCCGGCCACCCGCGAGCACCTCGAGCGCACCCACACGGCCGGGCACATCGACGAACTGCGGGCGTTCTGTGCCGATGGGGGCGGTCGACTCACCGCGGAGACGGGAGCGAACGAGCACACGTTCCGGGCCGCCATCCACGCCGCGGGTGCGGCCCGCCAGGCCGCCGAGCACGCGCTCGACGGCCCGGCGACCGACGTGCCGTACGCGATGGTCAGGCCGAGCGGCCACCACGCACAGCCGGAGCAGGTCGACGGCTTCTGTTATTTCAACAACGTCGCCGTCGCGGCGGACCACGTGCTCGCGACGACCGACGTCGGGCGCGTCGCCGTCGTCGACTGGGACGTCCACCACGGCAACGGCACTCAGGAGTGCTTCGACGACCGCGACGACGTGCTCGTGATCGGCATCCACAACGACCACTGGTCGTGGGACCCCGACGCCCACCCGCAGACGGGCGACGTCGATGAGGTCGGCGTCGGCGACGGCGAGGGATACAACGTCAACGTTCCGCTGCCGCCGGGGACCGGCGACGAGGGGTACGAGCGCGTCTTCGACCGCATCGTCGAGCCGATTTTGGACTCGTACGAGCCGGACCTGCTGCTCATCAGCGCCGGCCAGGACGCCGGGACGGTGGACCCGCTCGGCCGAAACGTCGTGACGAAGGACGGCTTCGAGGAGCTGGGCCGGCGGGCGCGGACGCTCGCGGGCGAGCACGCCGGCGGCAACCTGGCGATCGTCCAGGAGGGCGGCTATCAGGTCAGCCACCTCGCGTACGCGACGCTCGGCGTCCTCGAGGGCGCCCTCGGCGTCGACACCGGTATCGACGACCCCATGGCCTGGATGGACGAGGACTACGACTCCGCACACGAAGCCGTCGAGGAGATCGCCGCCCACCACGCCGAGTACTGGCCGGTCCTGGGGTGACGACGCCGCCTTCGTCGGAGCGTCACGTGGCGTCGTCGGACGCATGTGAACAGACGAACGGGTCACGTCGGGCGTCGAAGGGTGAAAACATGGCCGGGGTGGGCTCCGAACCCACGATCTCCGCATGTC
The DNA here is from genome assembly GCA_964538415.1 of uncultured Halobellus sp. GTDB lineage: Archaea > Halobacteriota > Halobacteria > Halobacteriales > Haloferacaceae > Halorubrum. The sequence continues at coordinate 38,608 of CAZIFX010000014.1, read as the reverse complement.
CCAGGTCCGAGGCTCGGCGGAGCCACGGGAAGGACGCGGACGCTTCCAAGGCAGCGTACCGCACCGAATCTCTGAACCCTATGAGTGCGGCGCTATGTCCAGCTAAGCCACCCGGCCTCATCGTATCGTACCGCGATGATGCTCTTTAAGCTTCTCATCCGAACCGAGGATGGGAGTCAGTCGCACGTTCCCGGTGCCGCGGGCGCGAAAGCAAAAACGGTGGATTCGGGTCCGCCTCGGCTCGTCGACCCCTGGATATCACGCGCTATGAACGGACCCCGCGGATTTATGCCCGGGCGCGCGGATCCTCGGCGTATGACCCTGCCCGAACGACTCGCGGGGGCGGTCGACGACGAGACCGTCGTGGCCGAAGTCCCCCTCGGCGGCGACGACGTCCTCGTCGTCACGCCGACGCGAACGCTCGTTTACCGTGCAGAGGGCCTGCTTTCCGACGAGACGGTAGAGGCGTACGGCCACGAGGTCGAACGCGTCGAGGTCTCGAAGGGCCGGCGGAAGGCGAAGATCACGCTCGACTACGGGCTCGACGGCAAGCAGACGGTATCGTTGCCGGCAAAGCGCCTCGACGACGCGCTCCATCCGGTACTCGCCGGGATCCTCTCCGGCATGAGCGTCACGGAGTCGGGCGAATCGGTCGTTCGAACGTTCCGATTCTCCGAGCTCACCCTCGTGATCACCAGTCATCGGGTCGTGAAACACGTCGGCGCCGCCGTCTGGGACGAGGAGTACGAGGAGTTCCCGTACGACGAGTTGACCGGGCTCGACTTCGAGGAGGGCACCGTTGCCACCTCCGTCGTCCTTGCACACGGCGGGCGATCCGAGCGATTCAAGGCGCCGAACGAGTCCGCTCGTGCCGTCCGAGAGGCGCTCACCGACGCGGTCTGTTCGTTCCACGACGTCGACAGCCTGGAGGAGTTCCGGCTCGTCGTCGCCGAGGCGGCGGAGGACTCGCCCGCGACGGGAGGCTCCGACTCCCCGGCGAACGACTCCGCGTCGGTCTTCGGCGAGGGACCGGACCCCCTTTCGGCGTCGCCCGCGGCGGACGCGTCGGACGCTTCACGCGAGGACGGATCCACGGCGGCCGAGTCGAACGCGGACGCGATGCCGGGCGGAACCGCGGAGGGGCTGACCGTGGCTGACGCCGCCACCGGCACGTCGGAGCCGGCGGACCCGCTCGCCGCGGAGCCGGGCAGCGAGCCGATGGACACGCCGACCGGCGGAACCCCACCTGGAGGTGGCGACGGCGTCGGCGACGTCGAAGACGCTGAATCCCACGCCCCCGGCGGCACGGCGGGGTCGGTCTCCGATCCCGGAACGGACGCGTTCGATGACGCCTTCGAGGGCTCCCAGTTCGAGAGCGCAGGCGTCGAGGACGAGGCCGATCTCGCGTCGGAGGTGGCCGCGCTCCGGGAGACCGTCGAGACGCAGTCCGACCGACTCGACCGACAGGCCGAACTGATCGAACGGCTCATCGAGGAGCTTCGGCGCGGCAGGTAGCTCTCGACAGGTCGTTCTCGGCAGGTCACTCCCGGCCGGTCACCTTTCGGACGCACGAGGAGCCGAAGGGGCCCAGCTCCCCGGCTTCGAAGCGGACGAAGTGGCCGGTTGAGATGCTCGCCCCGCACCGCCGACACTCGAACTCGCCCTCGCGAGTGACGACCTGACTCTCGAAGTCAACGTAGGTGCCGCCGCGACGAACGCGGAGGCGGGCGTCCTCGCGTTCGATCACGCCGCGCTTCTCGGCGACATCGAGGATCTCTCGGGTCAACGCCGGGCTGGTCGTCACGGTCTCGATCCGGTCGATCGCCTCGGGAAGCGGGAGGGTCTCGTGTTCGAGGTGTGCCAACAGCTCGACGCCGAGTTCGACCGTCCGATCGCGGGGCTCCCGTGTCACGCCCGATCGAAGCGCGCCGGCCCGTATAAAGCGACGGGACGGAGGCGCCGATCGGTGCGGGATCATGGCGACCGGGGATCGGATCGGTAACCCACGACTGACGTCGTGGGCTTCCTCCCTGCAGTTCCGTGAACACGGCCTCCCACAAGGCGTTTATCGGTCGGCGACGCACGGCGACCGTGAACCGTCGTCACGTCGCCGTCGGGGCCACCATCGCCGCGGTCGTCGTCCTCGGGTCGGCCCTGTCGCCCGACTGGGCGATCGGCCTTCTGGAGTGGCTCGCGGCGGATCCGGTCCGGTTCGCGGGTGCGCTGCTCGTCGTCGCGGCGGTCCGGCCGTTTCTGGCGTGGCCGACGACACTCGTCGCCGTCGCGGTCGGGTTCGGCTACGGCTGGGCGGGCGTCCCCTTCGGCGTCCTGCTTCTCACGCTGACCGCGCTCCCGCCGTACTTCCTCTCACGCGTCGGCAGACGGTCGTTTGCCGGAGGTAAGGGCGGTGACGGCGTCACGAACGACGGTGAATCCGGGGACGACGAATCCGGGGACGACGAGCCCGCGGGCGGCGACGTCGGGACGAGCGACAATCGCGTCCTCGAGGCGGGCGAGCGCTTCGTCGGCGTCGCGGGGGGCGCGCGGACGGTCGCGGCCACTCGACTGTTCCCGCTTCCGTCCGACGCGGTATCCATCGCGGCCGGCGCCGCGAACGTCCGGCTCGGACCGTTCCTTCTCGGCACCGCGGCCGGGGAGTTGCCCTGGGTGATCGCGGGCGTCGCCATCGGGGTCTCGACCGACCGGCTCGTGGCCGGCGATCTTTCCGTGCTTGACCCGACGCTGTTCGCGGGCATGGCGGGCGTGGGAGTTCTGTTGCTCGCCGGCCCCTTCTATCGAGCGTACCGGCGCGGGTCGCCGAGCGTGGCGTGATCCGGCGAGCCGAGTCGGGAACGTCTAAGTCATGGAGCCCCAATCCACCATATGGTCGAGGCACCACCCACCGACGAGGGATGGTTCGTGCTCCACGAGTTCCGGTCGATCGACTGGGACGCGTGGCGCGCGGCCCCCGAACGGGAGCGCGAGCGGGCGATCGAGGAGGGCGAGTCGTTCCTGCGACACCGCGAGCTCGTCGCGGACGCCGACGAAGGCGACTCCGCCGTCTTCTCCGTGCTCGGGCACAAAGCCGACCTGCTCACCGTTCACTTCCGACCGACCCTGGATGACCTCTCGGCGATCGAGCGTCGGTTCGAGGACACGGCGTTCGCGTCGTTCACCGACCTGGAGCGCTCGTACGTCTCCGTCACCGAGGTCTCCGGATACGTCTCCGACGACTACTTCTCGGGCAACGAGGAGGACGTCGACGAGGGGCTCCGCCGGTACATCGAGGGGAAGCTCGAGCCGGAGATCCCCGACGACGAGTACGTCTCGTTTTACCCGATGAGCAAACGTCGCGACGAGGAATACAACTGGTACGACCTCGCGTTCGACGAGCGCGCGGAGCTGATGGCCCAACACGGGGACACCGGCCGCGAGTACGCGGGGAAGATCAAGCAGGTGATCGCCTCCTCGGTCGGCTTCGACGACCACGAGTGGGGCGTCACGCTGTTCGGCAGCGATCCCACGGACATCAAGGACATCGTCTACGAGATGCGGTTCGACGAGGCCTCCTCGCGATACGGCGAGTTCGGCACGTTCTACGTCGGCCGCCGGTTCCCCGCATCCGACCTCGGCGCGTATCTCGCGGGCGGGAAGGTCCCCACGGTCGCCCACGACGAGGCTCTCGGCGGTCACGGAGACGGCGCCCACGGTCACGGAAGCGCCCATGTCGGTCAGGGCGACGACGGCGGCGATCACCCGCACGGCGAGGGTGGCAGCCATCACGGCTCCGCACACGGCGACCACCCTCACGGGGAGGGCCACGGAGACGCTGGCGACCATCCCCACGGCGAAGCGGACGCGTCCGACGACGACGCGGACGGCGGCGACGTGGACGACGAGGCGACGGACGACGACATCCGCGGCGAGCTCGCCGACTTGGACATCTATGCGGGCAAGCCGCACGGCGAGGACGTCTACGCGACGGTCCTGTACAGCGAGGCGGACGTCGACGACCTCTTCGGGGAAGTCGAAGGGCTTCGTGGCAACTTCGATCACTACGGATCCCACGTGAAGACGGCGGTCTATGAGGGTCGCGAGACGGATCGCGCGGCAGTCGTCTCCGTCTGGGAGACCGCCTCGGCGGCGGAGACCGCCGCCGGCTTCCTCTCGGAACTTCCCGGCATCGTCGCCCGCGCGGGCGAGGAGTCCGGGTTCGGTACCATGGGAATGTTCTACACGGTCAAATCCGAACATCGCGAGGACTTCACGGAGACGTTCGACGACGTCGGCGAGCTGCTTGCCGGGATGGACGGCCACGTGGAGACCGACCTCATGGTGAACGTCGAGAACGGCGACGACATGTTCATCGCCAGTCAGTGGGAGGCAAAAGAGGACGCGATGGCGTTCTTCCGCTCCGACGAGTTCGGCGAGACGGTCCGATGGGGCCGCGAGGTCCTTGCGGACCGACCGCGACACGTCTTCCTGGCCTGAAAACGCCGACGGAGCGGCGAACGACGACCCGTCGGTCATCGCCCGTTACCGATTCCCGTGCTCCGAGCACGGTTCCGGAATGGATCGTGGCTCACCCGTCGACGAGCCGCCTTCCATCCGTCGACCAGCCGCCTTCGGCCGCGTGTCGGTCCGCAAGGGCGCATACCGCCCGCCATCGCCCGTTTTTAAGTTCCCGCTGGTTCAACGACGGGTATGTTCGACAGGATCGTGGTCGCGACCGACGGCTCCGACAGCGTCCGCCGGGCGGTCGACGTCGCGATCGATCTGGCGACTCGGTTCGACGCGGAGGTCCACGCGCTGTACGTCATCGACGCCGGCGAGGTCGAATCATCGCCGGAGGAGGTTCGCGAGGACCTCCGCTCCGCGCTCGACGAGCACGGCGAGGACGCGCTCGCGACGGTCGTCGACGCGGGCGGCGAGCGCGGCGTGACGGTACGGACGGCCGTTCGCGAGGGGCGTCCCGCGGCGGAGATCTCCGCGTACGCCCGGGAGCATGACGCCGATCTGGTCGCCACCGGCACCCGCGGACGACACGGAGAGAACCGCTTTCTCATCGGCTCGGTCGCTGAACGCATCGTCCGCACGTGTCCGGTCTCCGTGCTGACGGTCCGTCAGCTGACCGACGAGGACCCGCGTTCGAGAGCCGTCTAGATCGAGCGCGGGGGACGTGGCTGGAGGGACGAAACGAACGCGGCGAGACGAGAACGGCGGAGTTTTCCCGTTGCCGGTCCGGCGGACCGTATGGACGAAGCACTCATCGACGAGTCGACGATCCCCAGGTCCCGGTACACTCGCCTCCCGGGAAAGGGCTTCTTTTATCCGGATTCGCTCGACGAGGAACGCGCGGAGACCCGGGCCGCGGAGACGATCGAGGGCGCCGAGGCAGTCGTGATCGCCGACGGCGACGCGGACGGGCTGGCCTGTGCGGCGATGGTTCGGGAGACGTACGACGCCGCGCTCGACGTAGCGGACTTCGAGGCCGCCATCGAGCGACGGCTGGCCGCGGAACGGGACGATGGAGCCGGCGACGACACGAGCGACGAAGCGGTCGGCGGCGACGACGAAAGCGACGCGGGCGACGAAGGCGACGAAAGCGACGCGGGCGACGAAGGCGACGAAAGTGACGCGGGCGCCGAGGAGGATCCGACCGGGAACGCCCACACCCGGTCGTCGGTCGGCCTGATCTCGGCGGGACCCTACTCGCTCGATACGGCCCTCGAACGGGTCGCCCGCTACGCCGACGACGGGATCGACCTGTACGTCTGTGACCTCTGTCCGGACGAGTTCGAGCCGATCGCCGACCCCCTCGCGGAACTCTCCCGCTCGTGTGAGTCGATCCGCTGGTTCGACCACCACCAGTGGGACGACGCGGTGGTCGCGTCGGTCCGCGAAACGGGCGTCGACCTCGTCGTCGGCGACTCCGACGAGGTGTGCACCGCGGACGTCGCACTCCGTTCGCTCGAGCACGAGTTCGACGACCGCTGGACCGAACTCGCCGCGGTCACGCGGGATCACGACCTCTGGATCAAGGAGGATCCACGCTCCGACGACCTCGCCGACTACTCCTACTGGACCGGCGCGGAGGAGTACGCGACCGTCGTCGGCGCCTACGGTGCCGACCTGCCGGAGACGGTTCGCTCGTACATCGAGCACCGGCGAGCAGAGAAGGCGGCTCGCATCGACGCCGCGGTCGACCGTGCCGTGACCCACGAGGTCGGCGAGTGGACCGTCGGGGTGACCTACGGTCGCTGTTCACAGAACGAGGTCGCCGAGCGTCTGCGCGAGTCCGGCGCCGACGCGGCGGTGGTCGTCAAGCCCGCGGGGTCGGCGTCGATCCGCGGCTCCGAGGGATTCGAGCACGCCCACGAGGTCGCCGGGCGAGTGAACGGCGGCGGCCATCCCCGGGCCGCGGGCTGTAAGCCGGACATCTACGACGACATGCTCGATTACGCCCAGCACTGGACCACGGAGGGACAGGCCTGCAAACGGGTGATCCTCACGGCGTTCGAGGCGGTCGCGGCGGAAATCGACGTGGACGCCGAAGAGATCGACGTGGACGCCGAAGCGGACGCGGCGGAGGAGACGGAGGCCTGACTACGCAGTAAAGAGCCGGCGCGGGAAGTCCGCGAGCGTCTCCGCGCCGGTCGCGGTCACGGTGAACGTCTCGCTCAACTCGACGCCGAACTCGTCCTCCCAGAGCCCCGGGATCACGTGGAAGGTCATCCCCTCCTCGAGAACGGTCTCGTCGCCGGGACGGATGCTGGCGGTGTGTTCGCCCCAGTCCGGCGGGTAGCCGAGCCCCATCGAGTAGCCGATGCGGTCCTCCTTCTCGACGCCGTACTGTGCGATCGTCTCGCGCCACGCCTTCTCGACGGTCTCACAGGTGACGCCGGGTTCGGCCGCGTCGAGCGCGGCCTCCATTCCCTCGATCACGATCTCCGCGGTCTCCTCGATCTCGGCGGGCGGGTCGCCGACGAACGTCGTCCGCGCGAGCGGCGAGTGGTAGCGGTGTCGACAGCCGGAGAGCTCGATGAGCACGGGGTCGCCCTCCTCGAACTCCCGGTCCGTCCACGTGAGGTGCGGCGTCCCGGTGTGGTCGCCGGAGGGCATAAGCGGGACGATGGCCGGATAGTCGCCGCCGTACTCGCCGGTGCCGCGGATCAGTCGGTCGTAGATCTCGGCGGCGACCTCATACTCGGGGACGCCCGGCTCGATGGCGTCGAGGCCGGCGAGCATCGCCTCCTCGGAGATCCGCGCGGCCTCCCGCATATGCTCGATCTCCCGGTCCGACTTCCGGATCCGGAGCCAGTTCACGAGCAGGTCGGCGTCGACGAGCTCGGCGTCGGGGAGGTTCGAATCGAGCCGGACGTACGACTTCGCCGTGAAGTAGGCCGCATCCATCTCGACGCCGATCCGGCCGTCGGCGACGTCGAGATCCGCGAGGACGTCCGCGAGGAAGTCCATCGGATGGAGGTCGTGTGGCGAGTGGACGTGGTCGTCGCTGTACGCGCGGATGTTGGGCTCGGAGAGCCAGGTCGTCGCACGGGCGCCGTTGGCGTCCATGTCGCGGCCGACCCAGACGGGTTCGTCGTGCTCGCGGGTGACGACGACCGCCTGGTGAACGTAGAACGACCAGCCGTCGTAGCCGGCGATGTAGTTCATGTTCGCCGGGTCCGAGACGACGATCGCGTCGAGGTCGTGCTCGTGGAGGCGCTCCGTCGTTCGTTCGACCCGCTCCTCGTACTCGGACGTCGGGAAGACGTTGCGTGACATGATACCGGATCTCGACCGAAACGTCGACCAGCCGGGACTAAAGTATTTCGTGTACCAAGGCTACGAAATCCGTTTACTGTGGGTCGGTGAGCGCGACTCGAACCCGAACGACATCCGAACGGACGCCACGAAGGCGCAGGCTACATGGCCCCCCTCGCCGTCTCCGAGGCCATGAGCGAGTACGCGGTCGAGTTGGAGGTCAGGTTTCGCGACATCGACGCGATGGGACACGTCAACAACGCGGTGTACGCGACCTACATCGAGCAGGCGCGAACCCGGTACGTCCGTGACGTGTTGGAGACCGACCTCTCCACCATCCCGACCGTGCTCGCGTCGCTGTCGATCGAGTATCGTAAGCCGGTCACGCTCTCGGACGAGGCCGTGATCGTCTCCGTGGACGTCCCCGATATCGGCACGTCGAGCCTCCCGATGCACTACGAGATCGCCACCCTCGACGGCAACGTGGCTGCCGAGGCGGAGTCGACGCAGGTGTTTCTCGACCGAGAGACTGAGCGTCCCGCGCCGATCCCCGAGCCCTACCGGTCGTCGATCGTCGAGCAGCACGATCTCTAGGCAGTTCGAGCGCCGTCACCGGAACAGCGGTCACGACCACACCTTTTTCGAGCGTGCGGCCGTTTACACGGCATGGCGATCACGCTGTACGCGTTGGACGGCTGTCCGTGGTGTGAGAAGGTCCACGACGCGCTGGCGGCCGAAGGCATCGAGTACGAGACGGCATGGGTCGAACCGCTTCACTCCGACCGTAACGAGGTCAAACGGGTGAGCGGTCAGCGCGGCGTTCCCGTCCTCGTCGACGAGGAACGCGGCGTGACCATGGCGGAAAGCGCGAAGATCCTCGAGTACGTCGAGCGGACGCTCACATGACCATCTACACCGGTCGCGGCGACGAGGGCATGACCGACCTGCGGGACATGACGCGCGTCTCGAAAACCGCGCCGCGGATCGAGGCGTACGGGACCGTCGACGAGGCGAACGCGCTGCTCGGAACGGTCAGGCCGACCGGCCACGACGACCTCGACGACCTCCTCGAGACCGTCCAGAACCACCTGCACGTCGTGCAGGCGGACCTCGCGAACCCCGACCCGGGCCCGGACGATCCGCGGGTTCGTCCCGAACACGTCACGGAGTTGGAAGAACGGATCGACGCGTTCGACGACGAGTTGGAGCCGCTTCGGTCGTTCATCCTTCCGGGTGGGAGCGAGGCGGGCGCCGCGCTCCATCACGCTCGTTCCGTCGTTAGACGCGCCGAACGCCGGACGATCGCGCTCGCCCGCGCGGAGGAAACCAACGAGACCGTCGTGGCCTACCTCAATCGGCTCTCGGACCTGCTTTTCACGCTCGGACGCGTGGCGAACGCACGTGACGGCGTCCCGGAGGAGTCTCCGTCGTACTGAGCGACGCGCTCTCCCGCAAGGCATATATCCGTCGTTCACCAAAGGACAGATATGAGCAAACACTTCGAGGACGCGAAGTACTACCTCGGTCGAGCAGCCGAACACGCCAAGGCGGGCGTCAAGGAGGAGCTCGAGCCGCTCGAGACCCGCGTTCGCGAACTGATCGGTCAGGAAGAAGAGGAGGATCCGGAGTCGACACGGCTGGAGAAGCTGCAGGCGGACCTGAAGGCGCTGGAGGAGCGCGCCGAGGGAGAGGCACGCGAGGCGGTCGCCTCGGCGCGCAAGAAGGTCGAAGCGTACCGAAATCGCGAGAGTGAAGCTGAGTCCAAGTAGTCGTCCCGGATCGACCGACAAAGCAACTCTTAAGTTCCGGAATCGGGTACGACAGGACGCAGGGGTTGGTGGTCTAGTCCGGTTATGACGCCGCCTTCACACGGCGGAGATCGGCGGTTCAACTCCGCCCCGACCCATTTTCACACGGATCGCTCCGCGAGCGTTGCGTTCGTTTCGGGCTCCTCGCGTCCGGCAATACCGGCTTCACACGGTGGAGATCGGCGTCCACGGCGAGCATCGCGAGTCGTTTGCACTTCTTGACTGCACGACTGGTCGCTCGCGGCGACCCGTCACCTTTTAAATTGGAACGAGGCTACCTCCGGGTATGTCCGTGCCGGCCGTAGCGTTGCCCGATCCGTCGACGTACGCCCTCTTCGTGCTGGCGGCGGTGACGCTGATCGTGGCGCCGGGGCCGGACACGCTGTTCGTGATCTCCCGCGGGCTGGAGGGACGGGAGGTCGGCCTTCGGGCGGCCGGCGGGGTGACGATGGGCATCCTGTTTCACACCGCGCTCGTCGTCGCGGGACTCGCCGCGCTCTATCGAAGCGTTCCCGCCGCGGAACGGGCGGTCGCCGTCGGCGGCGGGCTCTACCTCTGTTATCTCGGCGTCACCTCGCTTCGGTCGGCCGGCCGCGACGAGGTGCCCGAGGGGGGCGGGCTGCGGCAGGGGTTCCTCGTCAACGCCCTGAATCCGCAGGTCGCGGTCTTCTTCCTCGCTTTCCTGCCCGGATTCGCCGCGGGCGGCGGCGGGACGGCCATCGCGGCGCTCGGCGGCACCTACGCCGCGTTGACCGCGGTCTACCTCGGCGTGGTCGCGCTCGCGTCCGACGGGGCCGCACGGGCGCTCCGCGCGGAGGGCACGCGGGTCTGGCTGGATCGGGTCGCCGGAACGGTACTTCTCGGGCTCGGCGTCTGGCTGCTCGTCTTTTGATTCCGGAGACGGCGTGCCGCCTCCGAAAGCGGTAATCCGACGGGCCGTGAGGGTCACGCATGGACGCTCGCATCAGGGAACACGCGGAGATCATCGCGGACCACTCGACGGGCATCGAGTCCGGCGACAACGTCGTCATCCAGCTACCGAGGGAGGCGGAGGAGCTTGCCGTCGCGCTTCATGAGGTCTGCGGTGATCGGGGCGCGAACCCCGTGTACATCAACTACTCGAAGCGCGCCGACAGAGCGTTTAAACGAGCGGCGGAGGAGTTCGAGGAACCGAGCCACCAGCGAGCGCTCTACGAGGAGACGGACGTCTTCGTCATCGCCCGCGGCGGTGCGAACGTGACGGAGGACGCCGACGTCGACCCCGAGACGAACGCCGCGTACAACCGGGCGATGGAGGAGGTGAAGCGCGAACGACTCTCGAAGACGTGGTGTCTCACTCAGTTCCCGACGTCAGGCCACGCCCAGCTCGCCGGCATGAGCACGGAGGCGTACGAGAACTTCGTCTGGGACGCCGTCTCGCTCGACTGGGACGCACAGCGTGAGCATCAAGCCGAGATGGTCGAGATCCTAAACGAGGCCGACGAGGTCCGGATCCGTTCGGGCGAGGAGACCGACGTCACGATGCAACTCTCCGGCAACGAGGCGCTCAACGACTACGGGGAGGCGAACCTCCCCGGCGGCGAGGTGTTCACCGCTCCCGTTCGCGACGGCGTCGACGGCGAGGCGTACTTCGATCTGCCCCTATATCGGTACGGCCGAGAGATCGAGGGCGTCCGCCTCCGGTTCGAGGACGGCGAGGTCGTCTCCCACTCCGCCGAGCGCAACGAGGAACTGCTTTCCGGGATCCTCGACACGGACGAGGGATCCCGACGCCTCGGGGAGCTCGGGATCGGGATGAATCGCCAGATCGATCGGTTCACCTACAACATGCTGTTCGACGAGAAGATGGGCGATACCGTTCACATGGCGGTCGGCGCGGCATATCCGGAGACCGTCGGCGACGGAAACGAGCTGAACGAGTCGGCCGAACACGTCGACATGATCGTCGACATGAGCGAGGACTCGGTCATCGAGGTCGACGGCGAGGTCGTCCAGCGCGACGGGACGTTCGTCTTCGAGGACGACTTTTAAGCGTTCGCGAACGGCTCCCAGCCCTCCCACCTGAGGATCCGCTCCGCACGGTCGGCGTCGGCAAGCAGGACGTTTCTGGGCCCGGGGAGGTCGTCGTCCGCGAGCGTTCGCGGAACCGCGAGCGTCCCGCTCGGGACGCCGTCGTCGCCGCCGACCGGGATGTGTCCCTGCCCGAGTTTCATGACGAGCGGGGCGTCGAGCCGTTCGACTCCCTCGCCGTCCGCGTAGAGTTGCTCGTTGACGTGTTCGTGGTCAGCCCGGTGAATGACGGCACGGTCGCCGTCATGGGGTTCCACGTACAGTTCCCCCAGATAGTAGCCGCTCGAGAATCGTTCGAACATACTGTGCGTGGTACACTTTGTCATAGGAAGACATAAGCGTTCCCGACAACGTTTATCATGCCGTGCAATGCGATCGCTCGACGCGCCGACCCGAAGGGATGACTTCGCCGGGGACCGAATTACGTCGGCCACGCACCAGGGGCGGTCATGAACGACGAGGACGGTTCGGAGCGGAATCGTTGGGATGCCGCGTCATATGACGCCGACGTCTCGTTCGTCACGGCGTACGGATCCGACGTCGTCTCGCTTCTGGATCCCGAGTCGGACGAACGGGTCTTGGACGTCGGCTGCGGAACCGGTCATCTCACGGCGGAGATCGCCGACTACGGTGCGAACGTCGTCGGCGTCGACGCTTCAGCGGAGATGATCGACGCGGCACGGCGGGCGCATCCCGACCTCGCCTTTCGATGCGTCGACGCCCGGGAACTCGACGCATCCGACGGTTCGGTTCCCGAAGCGCCGTTTGATGCCGTCTTCTCGAACGCGGCACTACACTGGATCCGCGACCAGGATCGGGCGCTATCGGCGATCGCGTCGGTCCTTCGGCCGGGCGGTCGGTTCGTCGCCGAACTCGGCGGCGCCGGCAACGTTGCGGCGATCGTCGAGGCGACTCGGGCTGAGCTGGAGGCTCGCGGCTACGAAAGCCGAAATCCCTGGTACTTCCCGACGATCAGCGAGCACGCAACGCGGCTCGAATCGGCGGGCTTCGAGGTCCGGTACGCGACGCTTTTCGACCGGCCGACGACGCTCGACGGCGACGCGGCCGGGCTCACAAACTGGCTTGCGGCCTTCGGCGACGAGCTGTTGTCGCCGGCACCCGAGCCGGAGCGGCCGGCCGTCATCGACGCCGTCGCGGATCGGCTTCGTGAGGAGCGGTTCGACGAACGGGAGGAGACTTGGACCGCCGATTACCGTCGTCTCAGGTTCGTCGCGATCCGCGAGACGGAGTGACCCGCTTCCGGTTCCGTCGGGACCTCTCCGGCTGGCTCCTCGAGCGGTGACGCCCGCCCGGATCGTGTCGTGGGTGACCCGAGTATCGGGTGACATCGCTCGGAACATCGGTGCGATCCGTCAGTCAGGGAGAACACTCGGGTGGTCGGGCGGGACGATGTCGACCGTCGGCGACATGGTTCCCGACCGAGCGTTCCGCTACGGCCGAAGTCGGTGGGAGAAAGTGGGTTGGGGCAGATTTGAACTGCCGGCCTCCTCCATGTCAAGGAGGTGTCATAACCGGACTAGACTACCAACCCGACGGAGCTTTCTGGCGCAACTGGTGATTCCCGGGCGACGTAATTGAACCTTTCGGATCGGGCTCCCGCACCGCGATTTCGTCATCGATATATAGCGACGGATCACACCGGCGCCCGTCGACCGCTCGATTTCGACCGTTTTTATGCGTTCCCCACGCTAGGCCCGATATGGTCGACCTCTCCGTCCGTGCCGAGCGGCTGAATGACTATCTCGAGAGGCGGAGCCTCGAAGCGGTCTGGTTCGCCCGGCCGAACGGCTTCGCATGGCTCGTCGGCGGCGACAACGTCGTCGACGACGACGCCGACGTCGGCGTCGCCGCCGCCGGCTACGACGGCGAGTTCCGCGTGGTGACCGACTCCATAGAGGCCGATCGGCTCGTCGACGAGGAGCTCGCCGACGCCGTCTCGGTGGAGTCGTTTCCGTGGTACGAGAACTCGCTCGCCGACGCGGTCGCCGAACGGTCCCCGACTCCGGCGGCCGCCGACTTCCCCGTTCCGGGCTTCGAGTCGCTCGACCCGGCTCGTCTCCGACAGCCGCTCACGAACGACGACGTCGAGCGCTACCGGGAGCTGGGTCGGGAGGCCGCGGCCGCGCTCGAGACCGTCTGTCGGAACCTCGAGCCCGAGGATCCGGAGTACGAGGTGGCGGCGGGGATCGAGATCTCGCTGGCATCGCGGGACGTTAACACGCCCGTGCTACTCGTCGGCGGCGCGGAGCGCGCCCGGTCCTATCGCCACTACACCCCGAGCGACGCCGAACTCGGCGACTACGCGCTGGTGTCGATCACCGCCGAACGCGGCGGGCTATACGCATCCCTCACCCGAACCGTCGCCTTCGACGCGCCCGAGTGGTTCGAACGTCGCCATCGCGCCGCAGCCGAAGTCGAGGCCACTGCGATCGCCGCCACACGTGCGGCCGCGACGGGCACGCTCGGGAACGGCAACGAATCCGGAACCGCCGGCGACGTCTTCGCGGCGATCCGCGAGGCCTACGATGCGGTCGGATTCCCGAACGAATGGCGGCGCCACCATCAGGGCGGGGCCGCGGGCTATGCCGGACGCGAATGGATCGCCACCCCGGACGCGACGGACCCCGTCCACGAGCCGATGGGATACGCGTGGAATCCGACGGTACAGGGCACGAAAAGTGAGGACACCCACCTAGTCGCCGCCGACCGGCTCGAGACGCTCACGAAGACCAGTCGATGGCCGACCCACGAGGTCGAGCCCGTCGACGTCGCGGGCGTCCCGACGGAGCCGATCGAGCTCCATGCGCCCGTCGTTCGGTGAAGGGCGCGCCCGGTGGAGGTGACGGGTCGCGGTCCGGGCAGACCCTGTCAGTAGACGTACTCGTTCTCGTCGATTCCGACGTAGTTCCGCTTCGTCTTCCGCTTCCGCCATCGATACGTTGCCAACAGCTTCGCCGACTCCCAGCCCGAACGATACGGCTGTGAGAGCAGGCCGTCGCCGACCTCGGCGGCGAGCATCGCGTCGGCCGCGCCGATGATCCGGTTCCAGTCGTCCGGGTCGTAGCCCGAAACCGCGTCGGCCATCGTCACGTTGCGAACGATCTCGTCACCGATGGCCTCCTTCCAGCGTCGGTTGTACGCGGCCATGTCGCCGCGTGCAGCCAACTCGCCGGCGATCGCACCGGTCCTGACGGCGACGTGATCGCCCCCTTCGTGGAAGGCGGAGGTCGTTCCCATGGCTCCGCCGACGACCGCGATTCCGGCCTCGATCGGCGAGTCGATCGGACGGGTTGAGGAGATCGGGTAGGTCTCCGTCCCGCTGCGCTTTCCGGCCTCCTCGACGATCGGAAAGTCCTCGTCGACGTCGTACTCGTCGCCGTACTGCCATTCGAGCAGTCGTCGGATGTATTCCGCGCCCGTCGGGATCGACTCGTCGTCGGCGGAGAGGAGCCGATAGGCTTCAACGTCGAACTCGTCGACGTCGAGGCCGATGGGCATCGTCAGCCCGATCCGGCAGACACGGTCCTCGTTCGGGAAGATCCATGGATACGCGGTCTCGCCGGGCATCACGCCCCACCAGAAGACGAGGGCGTCGTTGACCTCCTCGTAGACCTCTTCGGGGACGCGACGATGCTCCTGATAGGCGATGTGGTTGGCGTCGTGGGAGGCGAGCCGTTTTGAAGCCGCCGAACCGTCGGGTAAAAACCGGTCGAGAACCCGGTTCGTCACGGTTCGCTGGGGACCGTCCGCGAGCACCACGAAGTCGGCGCCGATCTCGTCGCCCGAGGCGAGTTCGACCACGTGTCGCGGCGTCGCGTCTCCGGGGGAGGCCGACGTGTTGGTCTCGACGTCCCGGACGGAGACGCCCACGCGGTACTCGGCCCCCGCGCTCTCCGCGCGTTCGCGCATCCAGTCGTCGAATCGGGCTCGGTGGAAGGTGTAGCCGAACCGATCGTACGAGGAGTCGATCCCCGTGTCGTACAGGATCGCTTCCTCGTCGGGACCGCGGAACTCCGCGCGGTTCAGCTCGCATTGGAGGACGCCGTCGTCGAACTCGTCCGGATGGATGTCCATGATGTCGACCCAGTAATCGAGGATCCCGGCGGCGTCCGTCGAGTCCGGTCCGAGCTCCGCGCGATCCTCACGTGGGACGCCCTTCTCGAGGACGACCGCGTCAACGCCGGCGTCAGCGGCCGCGTGCGCCGCAGCGGTGCCGCCCGGGCCGCCGCCCACGATCGCGACGTCTACTCGTTCCATATCCGGTGAGGTTGCCGTTCCAGTATTAAATTCACGGTCGGCCGACGGCTGCCACCCGTCGTACCCGCTCGGTCGGTGATGCCGTCCGAGAGCGTCGCCAGACCGCAGGATCTACAGGATCGTTCAAAGGGGAATCGCCGGCGGATCGGCGATGAAAAGACATCCTTTTGTTCCGCGCGGGCGGCCGCCGACATACGATGGTACGTGAGACTTGGGCGACGCGCGTCGGATTCATCCTCGCCGCGGTGGGAAGCGCGGTAGGCCTCGGGAACATCTGGCGGTTCCCGTTCGTCACCGGACAGGAGGGTGGATCCGCGTTTCTACTCGTCTACCTGCTTTTCATCGCACTGATCGGCTTCCCGGCCATCCTCGTCGAGTTCGTGATCGGCCGGCGAACGAAGCTGAACCCGGTCGGCGCGCTACGTGAACTCGGAAGCGGGCTCTGGAACCACGTCGGCTGGCTCTTCGTGATCACGGGGTTCGTCATCCTCTCGTATTACAGCGTCGTCGCCGGCTGGTTCCTGCGATACACGCTCATCGGGATCACCGACGGCTACGCCGCGGGCGCCGCCAGCCCCGAAGCGGCAGGAGCGCTCTTCGGGAGCGTGGCGACCGGACTCGACTCGCTGTTGTTCCACGCGATCTTCATGGCGATCGTCATCGGCATCATCGCCGCCGGCGTTCGCAGCGGCATCGAGATCGCCGTGAAAGTCATGGTACCCGCGATCGTCGTCCTCCTCGTTGGACTCGCAGCATACGGATTCACCCTCGATGCCTCCACGGAGGCGTACGCGTACTATCTCTCCCCCGACTTCGGCGTCATCCTCGAGAACTGGACGAGCATCCTGCCCGCGGCGGCCGGACAGGCATTCTTCACCCTCTCGCTCGGGATGGGCGTGATGATCACCTACGCCTCCTATCTCGGCGAGGACCGGAACCTCGCGGAGGACGCGGGCGTCATCGTCGGGCTCGACACGCTCATCGCCGTGGTCGTCGGGTTCGTCGTCTTCCCGTTCCTCTTCGCGGCCGGGCTCTCGCCCGGCGACGGCGGGGCCGGCGAGATATTCGTCAGCCTCACCGTCGCGTTCACCGAGATTCCGGCCGGACGGTTCATCGGCGTCGTGTTCTTCGGGATGGTCGGGATCGCGGCGCTCTCGTCGGCGATCAGCATCCTCGAGGTCGTCACGTCCTATCTCATCGACGAGCGGGATCTCGACCGCGTGCCGGCAGCGGCGAGCATCGGCGTGGCGATCTTCCTTTTGGGGATCCCCGTCACGATCGACCTCGTGTTCCTCGACCTGCTCGATAAGTTCGCCGACGACGTCCTGCTCGTTCTCGGTGCGTTGTTGTTGTCCGTCTTCGTCGGCTGGGTCGTCCCCGAGCTCGCTCGCGACGAACTCGAGAAGGGGATCGGCGATCTGGGCCGCCTCGGAACGGCGTGGATCTGGATCGTCCGGATCCCGATCATCGCCGTCGTCTTCATCTCGCTGTACCTCGGCGTCGTCGAATACGTCGACTTCCTGACCGACGACTTCGCCGCGTGGCTCGCGGCCCGATAGCGGACGGGACACCTCCTTTCCGGTGAACGCCTCGTCGTTCCGACGCGGTTCCCCGCTTCGTCCGTGGGCGTGTTTTCGGGAGGTCGAGTCAGTGACCCACGACTGAAGCCGTGGGCTTCCCTCTTGTTCCTCTGTGATCCCGTGGCGACGTAGGGGCGGCGACGTGGCGGCGCGGCGACGGAGAGCACCCGACGACACAAGACACAAGGCCTCACGGCCGGAATCATGCAGCATGCAACCCTCCAAGGAACGCGAGGCGTCCGAGGGCGATCCGCTGGACGACCTCGATGACCTCCTCGACGACGACCTTTCGGACGACGGGGGTGGGGCCGTCGATCCGGACCGCGACGAGGTCGCGTCCGGCCCGTCATCGAGCGGCGACGGCGACGTCGGCCGGATCGGCGTCGACGGCCGTTGGTTCTCGCTGAAGGGGTTCGGCGTCGCGTTGCTCGCGATCGGACTCGGCGTCCTTCTCGGCGGCATGATCCCGCTCGTCGGCGGCACGGTCGGCCACGCGGTGGGCGTGCTTTTCGGCGCGTTCCTCGTCGGACTCGTTCTCTCGAGATCGAAGTACGTCGAGACGGGCGTCGCCGGTGCCGGGATCGGTGCGGGAAGCGCGCTGTTGAACGTACTCGGGATCGGTTTCCTTCCCATCGGTCTGCAGTACGTCCAGGAGTGGGGGTTCGTCCTCCTCGCGGTCGGCGGCGGGATCGGCCTGCTGTTGGCGCTCGTGGGCCACTACTTCGGACGGGACCTGCGCGCGGGAGTCACCCAGGCGGTCGAGTGAGCGCTCGCATCAAAAACGTCGAGTGGACGCTCACTCCACGTCGAACTCGTGGATGACCGTCGAACACTCCTCACAGGCTAACACCGGGCGATGGGGCTTTCGGTGGGACGTCCCCGGGCCGCCACAGCAGTTTTTCAGCGTCGTTTCGGAGACGTCTCCGGCACAGACAGGACACGTGCGCACGAACGTTCGTAGCGGCTCGGCGGCTGGCGCCCGCAGCTCGGCCGGCACGTCGAACTCGGCGAGGGTCCCGACGGCGGCGGTTTCCGCGATGGCGACCGCTCGCGAGAGCCAGACGTCGCGGTCTCCGTCGAGCAGGATCCGGTTTCCGTGTACCTCGCCCGTGGGGTTGCCGGCGGCGACCGACGCGGCTCGCTCCGCGAGTGCCGGCTCGGAGAGCGCACGAAGGTCGGTCATCCGGGCCTCGAACGCCTCCCGATATGGCTCCGTGAGACGAAGCTCATCGCCGCGCTCCTCCATTACCTCGGCTTCGACGAGAGTGCCCAACAGCCGCTCGGGATCGACGGACTCCGCGATGGAGTCGCTCTCGACGTGTTTCGACGGACCGACGTCGAAGGGGAGGTGGGCGACGATCCGCGGGGCGAACTCGGGGGTACCGGGGACGACGTAGCCGCGGAGGTAGACGAGCACGCCGCCGCCAAGTAGGACGAGCGGCCCAAGCGGGGCGAAGAGGAGTCCCGCGACGCCGGCAAGCAGCACGACGACGACGAGGTTGATCGCGGTACAGGGCCAACAGCGGTTCGCCCCGATGTAGGCGGGACGACGAAGCCGGTCGATGACGGTCACGTCACCGCGTGGGCGTCGCGCTCTTAAGGGCGTTGCGGGCCGGTCTGCGAGGTGACGCCGCGGGCGGAGCGGCGGGTGATGGGGATCATCAACCACCGAACCCATAGCGAGTCGTTACGTACGCGGCGATCTCGCGCCGTTCGAGCGCGGCGAAGCCCACGAGAATGGCGACGAACCCGAGGACCGCCTCCGCCTCGATGAGGTGCCCGAGCAGGACCCAGCTCCCGACGGCGGCGACGATCGGTTCAACGTACCCCACGAGGTGCAGCTGGGTCGGCCCCACCGCGTCCAACAGCGCGAAGTAGATCAGGAACGCGACCACGCCCGAAAGCACCGTGAGGTACGCGAGCGACACGATCGAGGTCGCGTTCCAGACGATGCCGGTCGGCGACTCGCCGAGGACGCCGGCGCCGACGAACAGCATCGCGGCGCCGAGCACCATCGCCCAGCCCTGTAACGCGGCGATCGGGAGGCTCGTCCGAAGCGGCCGCAGGAGGACGGCCCCGATCGAGAACGCGACGGCGGCGAGGAAGGTGAGGAGAACCCCGAGAAGCTCGGGCGAGAGCGTTCCGCCGTCGTCCGCGAGCGGGCCGACGCCGCCCGGGTCGGCGATGATCACGACGCCGAGCAGCCCGAACGCGAAGCCGGCGACCTCGAGGGGCCCGAGCCGTTCGTTCGGAAGCAACGCCGCGGCGAAGGCGGCGGTCAGGACGGGCGCGAGGCTGACGACGACCGCGGCGACCGCGCCGGAGATGTACAGCTCCCCGACGTACAACAGGCCGTGATAGGCCGCGATGACGAACGTGCCGGCGATCCCGACCCCCAGCCACTCGTCGCGCCCGTGCGGAACCCAGCGGTCGGCGACGATGACCGCGTACGCCATGACGACCACGCCGGCGATTACGTAGCGGACGGCCGCGAACAGAAGCGGCGGGAAGTACGCGAGGCCGGCCTCGATGGCGACGAAGGAGGTTCCCCAGAGCGTGGCGAGCAGCAGGAAGGCGCCGGCGACGCCAGTGGGAGAGGAGAGCAAGCTTTGAGCGTTCATTCGATGTTCGTATTGAATATCTCGTTATACTTAAACTAATCTCCTAATATTTCGGTTTATCTGGGTGAGAAACCACACATATGAATGTCGTTCGATTTCGCTCTCGAAGACCGCCTACTCGTTGAAGATATCTCCGAGCGTGTCGGGAGTCATATATACGAGTCGTACACGTACTGGGAACACATGGACGAACGCGACGTGCGACTCCTCAAGGCGATCGCCGATCTCGGGACGGGCAGCCCGGAGCGGCTCCACGAGGAGACGGGGATCCCGGTGTCGACGATCCACTATCGGTTGAACAACCTGAAGGACGCAGGGGTCATCGAGAACGACCTGTACGACTTCAACCACGAGGCGCTCGGGCTGGGCGTCACCGTCATCGTCGAGGTGCTCGCCGACTACGAGGGCCCATACGACGAGTTCGCCGACCGACTCCTCGCGGTCGAGGGCGTGACGGAGGCGTTCTTCACGATGGGCGAGACGGACTTCGTCGTCATCGCGCGGCTCTCCTCGTCGGACACGGTCGAGCGGCTCATCAGTGAGTTCGAGGAGATCGACGGCGTCGAACGAACCAACTCGACGTTCACGATCGCCACGCTGCGCGACGAGTCGCGTGCGCCGGCGACGTACGACCTGGAGACGTTGATCGAGGAGCTGACCGACTGAGCGGGAGGGAGTCCCGACCGGGACGGACGGACGGATCGCTTCCGGGGTCGCTTCCGAGCCGTTTACACCTCGAATGCCGGGGTCGCCTCCGAGCCGTTTACACCTCGAATTCCGGGGTCGCGAACGCGCCCTCGTCCGCCGTGACGTCGTAGCGTTCGATCGCGGTCGCGGCGAGGTCAAGCGTGGCGTCCGGGCTCCATCGACCGGTGTTGATCACGAGGTCGTAGATCCACCGATCGTCGAGGTCGATCCCGTAGTAGGACTCGTAGCGTTTGGCCTCTATCACCTCACGGACCTGCATCTCCGAGGTCATCTCCTCGCGGGCAACGGTTCGCGTCGCCCTCGCGTCCTCCGGCGCGTCGAGCCAGATCCGGAGGTCCGCGCGGTTGCCCGCGATCCAGCCCGCCAGCCGGGACTCGAGAATGAACGCCTTGTTCGCGGCGCCCCACTTCTCGGCGATCCGCCGGAGACGCCGGTCGAGCGCGCGATCGATCTCCTCGGTCTCGCCCGCCTTCGCGATCAGCTGTGAGAGGCTCATGTCGCGTTCGGCCGCGATCTCACGGAAGAGCTCCCCGCCGGATACGTACCCGCAGTCGAGAATCGTCGCCAGCCCCTCGGTGAGCGTCGTCGCGCCACAGCCCGGCGGGCCCGAGATCGTGATGAAGAGGTTGCGGTCGATCCGTCGGTCGATCGTCTCCGGCGAGCTCATGTGCCGGCCGATCGGCACCCGATCGGATAAAGCGGCTGGTTCAACTCGTCGACACTCCTCCTCGCAGTCGCGATCGCCACAACCGCTTTTCCCGTGGCGCCCCGAGCGATCCCGTGAACGAACCGACGCCCGACGCGTGCCCCGAGGAGATCGGACGCGATCTGCTTCGGGACGCCGCGGCGAAGCGTGATCTCCCCTTCGACCCCGACGCCGTGCGTATCGAGGACGCCGACGTCCTCGATACGCTCTCGCCACCCGTCCGTCGATGGTGGGTCGAGACGTTCGCGCCGTACGTCGCGGAGAACGGCGGCTTCTTCACGCCGCCACAGCGGGAGGCGATCCCGCACGTCGACGCCGGGAACAACTGTCTCGTCGCCTCCCCGACCGGCAGCGGAAAGACGCTCGCCGCCTTCACTGCGGTCCTCGACGACCTCTTCGAACGGGAACAGGAGGGCGGATTGGCGGAGGGCGTCCACTGTCTGTACGTCTCCCCGCTCAAGTCGCTCGCCAACGACATCGAGCGCAACCTCGCGGCGCCGCTTTCGGGGATCGCGGAGCGGCTCGCCGCGGACGGCCACGAGACGAGCGTCCGGCAGGCGATCCGCCACGGGGACACGGGTTCGGCGGAGCGACGGGCGATGCTGGAGGAGCCGCCGCACGTGCTCAACACGACCCCCGAGACGCTCGCTATCCTGTTGAACGCCCCGAAGTTTCGCGAACACCTCCGGACCGTGCGGTACGTCGTCGTCGACGAGATCCACGCGCTCGCGTCCGGCAAACGCGGCACGCATCTTGCCGTCTCCTTGGAGCGGCTGGAGGAGCTGACGGAGGGGTCACCGACCCGCATCGGCTGTTCGGCGACCGTCGAACCGCTTCAGGAGATCGCCGAGTTCCTCGTCGGTCGCGAGCGCGTCTCGGGCGCCGTCGGCGACCCCGACGGATTCGAGCCGCGTCCGTGTGAGCTGGTCGACACGCGGTTCGTCCGGGAGTTCGACCTGGAGCTGCGCACCCCCGCCGCGGACCTGATCCACACGCCACGCTCCGTGGTCACGGATCGCTTTTATGACGCGCTCGACGAGCTGATACGCGACCACGAGAACGTCCTCGTCTTCACCAACTCGCGGTCGGGTGCCGAGCGCGTCCTTCGTGACCTCCGTGAACGAGACGACTACGACGAGACGAACTCCGGCTGTCACCACGGGAGCCTCTCCGAGCGGCAGCGAACCCGCGTCGAGGAGGGGTTAAAAAGCGGCGAGCTCGACGTCGTGACGACCTCGACGAGCCTCGAGCTCGGCATCGACATGCCGCATCTCGACTTGGTGGTGCAGGTCGGCTCCCCGAAGTCGGTCGCGGCCCTGCTCCAGCGCGTCGGCCGCGCCGGCCACAGCCCCGGCGAGACGGTCGAGGGGCGCGTCTTCGCGCTCGACCGCGACGAGCTCGTCGAGTGCGCGACGATGTTGGCCTGTGCGGAGCAGGGGTTCATCGATCGCGTCTTCCCGCCCGAGGGCGCCTACGACGTCGCCGCCCAACACGTCTACGGGATGGCAATCGCGCGGATCCGGCCCGACCGGGAGATCCGCGAGACGCTCCGGCGGGCGTACCCGTACCGCGAGTTCGACGACGAGCGGTACGAGACGCTCATGCGCTACCTCACCGCCGATTACGACGGGCTGGAGGAGAAGAACGTCTACGCGAAGGTGTGGCGTGACGGAAACGATCCGCCCGGCGGCGAGCACCACCACGAGGGGTTCCCGGTCGGCGAGACGCTCGTCGGGAAGCGTGGCCGGCTCGCGCGGGTCATCTACATGACCAACGTCGGGACGATCCCCGACTCGTTCACCTGTGACGTGTTCACGCGGGACGACGAGTGGGTGGGCACCCTCGATGAGACCTATCTCGACACGATCGAGTCCGGCGACGTCTTCGCGCTCGGCGGCGAGCGGTTCGCGTTCCGGTACCGTCGCGGCTCGAAGGTGTACGTCGACCGAACGAGCGAGCGACCCAACGTCCCCTCGTGGTACGCCGAGCGGCTCCCGCTCTCCTTCGATCTCGGTCGCGAGGTGCTCGCGTTTCAAGCCGACGTCCTCGACCGGCTCGCGGACGGCGGGCCGCCCGCGGTGCGCGCATGGCTGCGGGAGCTACCGCTCGACGGCAACGCGGTTCGGGCGCTCGGGCGGATCTACGACGAGCAGGTCCGCTACGCCGGCGAGACATCCGTCGCCACGCCGGACCGGATCGTCGTCGAGGAGGAGCTGGACCGGTCCGCGTACAAACGCCGGTTCTACGTCCACACCTACTACGGTCGCCGGTTCAACGACGGGCTCTCCCGGCTCGTCGCAGCCGCATGTGCGGACCGCACGGATGCCAACGTCGCGGTCGCGGTCGCGGATAACGGTTTCAGCCTCGCGCTGCCGCTCAACCGCAAGGTGGACGTCGCGGCGATCCTCCGCGATCTGGATCCGGAGACCGTTCGCGGGGACCTCCGGGAGGCGCTCGCGGATACCGACCTGTTGAAACGCTACTTCCGGATCGACGCCGGTCGCTCGCTCATGATCTTAAAGCGGTACAAGGGCTACGAGAAGAGCGCCGCCGAACAGCAGGTCTCCGCGGAGATGCTGCTCTCCTTCGCCGAGGACCTGGAGGAGTTCGCCGTCATGGAGGAGACGTATCGCGAGCTGTTGGAGGATCGGCTCGACGTCGAGGGGATCCGGTCGGTCGTCGAACGGATCGCGGCGGGGGAGGTCGCCGTCGCGAACCACGCCGTCGACTCGCCGTCGCCGCTCTCGTTCGGGTTGGCGACGCTCGTCGATTCCGACGTCGTGCTCGCGGAGGACCAGTCCGCGGTTTTACAGGAGTTTCACGCACGCGTGCAGGAGGAGATCGGAGAGGATCGATGAGAACGTTTGAGACGGGTGCTAACGGCCTCAGCGTGCGGCTTGGCGTCTCTGCATGGTTCCGACCGCGTGAGCGACGCCGACGTAGCCGACCGCAAGGAGCGCCGCGGCGGCCACTCGAGCCGCTGGGTCGTCGGGACCGTAGACGAAGGCGACGAGGTACGCGGCTCCGCCGACGAGGATCGCGTACGCGACCGCCCGCATCCCGCCGACGGATGCGAGCCGCTGTGGTCCCCCCCTCGACATGTTCCGACCCAAGGACGGGAGACTGTTATAAACCACGATTCGATCGCGGAGAAACGCCGTGATCCGGCCGTGGGGCGGACGCTGCGATTCGTTCACGTTCGAAACGCGAGGCGGGGACGCCACCCATATGTCCGTCCGGCCCCGAGTTCGGCACGATGTCGGAGGACGGTGCGGACGAGCCCGAGACGTTCGATCTCGATCTCGACCGCTTTCACGACGCGCTCGAGTCCGAGAAGCGGCCGCTCGCGACCGCGAGCGAGGTGGCGAGACGTCTCGGAACGACCCAGGCGGCCGCACGCGACGCGCTGGACGCGCTCGTCGAGCGCGGGACGGTCGAGCGGGTGGACGTCGAGAACGACCCGGTCGTCTTCTATCCGAGCGACTGGGGGCGGCTGGCCCGTCGCGAGCGCGTCGTCACCTTCCCGAATCGCCGCGAGATCGTCGTCGACCGGCCGACGCAGTTCACGCGGGCGCGGCTCTCGGGGTTCGCACACCTCGTCGACACGACCGGAACCGATCCGGGAACGCGCGGCTACCTCTACCGGATCCGGAGGGAGGACGTCTGGGCGGCCCCGTTCGACGACGCCGGGGATCTGATCGCGCGGGTGCGCTCCGTGCTCGGCCGGCGGTATGAGGGGTTGGAAGGGTGGATCGAGGACCAGTGGCGCCGGGCGCATCGCTTCCGGCTGTACACCCACGAGGACGGCTACGTCGTCCTCGAGGCCGCCTCCGAGAGCCTGATGGGAAACGTCGCCGACGAGCACCTCGAGGCGGAGCATCTCCGCGCGCCGATCTCCGAGACGGAGGCGTGGGTCAACGAGGACGCGGTCGCCGGGATCAAGCGTGCGCTCTACGACGCGGGCTATCCGGTCGTCGACGACCGCGATCTGGAGACCGGCGATCCGGTCGACCTCGAACTGACCGCCGAGCTGCGGGACTACCAGCAAAGCTGGCTCGACGCGTTCCTCGAGAACGGCTCGGGCGTGTTCGTCGGCCCGCCGGGCTCCGGCAAGACGGTCGCCGCGCTCGCCGCCATCGCGGCCGTGGGCGGCGAGACGCTGATACTCGTTCCTTCGCGTGAACTCGCGGGGCAGTGGCGCGAGGAGCTGATCGAGCACACGACGGTCGACCCCGGGGACGTCGGCGAGTATCACGGCGGCGTCAAGGAGATCCGACCGATCACCATCACGACCTACCAGACGGCCGGGATGGATCGTCACCGGAGCCTCTTCGACTCGCGTCACTGGGGGCTGGTCTGCTTCGATGAGGCACATCATATCACCGGACCGGTCTTCTCCCGTTCCGCGGAGCTGCAGGCAAAACATCGCCTCGGGCTCTCCGCGACGCCCGTCCGCGAGACGGGCAGCGAGGAGGAGATATACACCCTGATCGGCCCGCCGATCGGCGCCGACTGGGACGCCCTCTTCGAGGCGGGCTTCGTCGCGGAGCCGGAGGTGGAGATCCGCTATGTCCCGTGGCGCGACGAGATGGCTCGGAACGCCTACGTGAGCGCGGACGGTCGGGAGCGCCGACGGCTCGCCGCCGAGAACCCCGCGAAGATCGAGGAGACGAGACACCTGCTCGCGGCCCATCGGGACAAGAAGGCGCTCGTCTTCGTCGAGTACCTCGACCAGGGTGAGGCCATCGCGGAGGCGCTTGACGTTCCGTTCGTCAGCGGTGAGACCCCGCACCACGAGAGAAACCGGCTCTTTGCGCGATTTCGTGCCGGTGGAACGGGAGCCGACGCGCCCGAAGGTACCGAGGCGTTCGGAGGCGCCGACAGGTCCGGTGGGGTGGACGACGATTCCCTCGACACGCTCGTGGTCTCCCGCGTCGCTGACGAGGGGATCGACCTCCCGAACGCCGAGCTGGCGATCGTCGCGTCCGGGCTCGGCGGGTCACGACGGCAGGGATCACAGCGTGCCGGGCGGACCATGCGCCCGTCGGGCTCCGCACTCGTCCACGTGCTCGCCACCCGCGGCTCCGCGGAGGAGGAGTTCGCCCAGCGACGGATGCGTCATCTCGCGCGCAAGGGCGTCAAGGTTCGCGAGACGACCGTCTCTGAGTGAGGGGACGTTCCGGAGCGAAGCGAAACCCGTCTCGAAGCGAAACCCGTTCCGGAGCGAAGCGAACCCCGTCTCGAAGCGAACCGGCGGATCCGTCGCCCGACGCCAGAGCTTTTACCGCCCGCTTCGTCGCCGGATCACATGCATACGGGAGATCACGCGGGCTGTGCGGATCGGAACCGAGGTCACGTGGACGAGAGCGGATGTACGGGCGATGTCGTCGCCACGGACGGCGGAGAAGCCGTGCCGACCGTCGGCGAGGCGGTCGTCGACTGCCTGCTCGAGCACGGGATCGACGTCGCGTTCGGGATCCCGGGCAAACAGACCCTGCCGCTCAATCGGGCGCTGGCGGACCGGGACGCCCGGTTCGTCGTCGCACGCCACGAGACGGCAGTGACCCACCAGGCGTGGGGATACGCCGAGTCGAGCGCGCCCGGCGAGATGGCCGCGACGGTCGTCGTTCCCGGCCCCGGCGACATGAACGCGATGAACGGGCTGAAGAACGCGCTCAACGACGCCGTCCCGCTCGTCCACCTCGCCGTCGAGACCGAACGCGACGTCCGCGGCGGGGACGGCATCCACGAGACGCCGCCGGACACCTACGACAACGTCGTCAAGGAGAACGTGCTCGTCGAGTCACCCGCGGGCGCCGTCGCCGCGGTCGCCGACGCGATCCGCGTCGCCCGGGAGGCACCACAGGGGCCGGTCCGGGTCGGCATCCCGAAGGACGTCCTCGCGAGCCGGACGCCGCAGGCGACGCCGCCGGAACGGTCCCTTGGAGCCGTTCCTGACGCGGCCGCCGAGGCAGTCGAAAGGGCGGCCGCGCTCCTCGCCGACGCGGAAGCCCCGGTGGTGCTCGCTGGCGGCGGCGTTCGTCGCTCCGGCGCGAGCGAGCGGCTCGAGGCGGTCGCCGAGGCCCTCGACGCGCCCGTCGTCACGACGTATAAGGGGAAGGGGACGCTCCCGGAGACGCATCCGCTCTCGGCGGGCGTCCTCTGTGGCGGCGCGAGCACCGACCTCCGGGAACTGCTCGCCGCGGCCGACGTCGGGCTCGTCGTCGGCTCCGACCTCGACGCCGTCTCGACGGCGACGTGGTCCGTCGAGCTCCCCGAAACCCTGATTCACGCGACGCTCGACGCCGACGACGTCGGCTTCGGCTACGAGACGGAACTGGGAATCGTCGCCGACGCGGATCGGTTCCTCGCGTCCCTCGCCGAGACGCTGCCGGGCGACGCGGCTGATGGGGCCGGCGGAGAGGCCGGCGCCGAGCGCGCCGCGTCCGTCCGTGATGCCGACCGCGAGCGATTCGAATCGTTGTCGACCGCGGACGATCCCGGGACGCCGCTACGCTCCGTAGAGGTGGTTCGTTCGGTCCGTGAGGCGGTCCCGAACGACGCCGTCGTCACGGCGGACGCGGGCGGGTTCCGGCTCTGGACGCTCGTCTCCTTCGCGGCAACGGGTCCCGAGTCGTACGTGAATCCCGGATCGTGGGCGACGATGGGAACCGGACTCCCCTCCGCGATGGGCGCGAAGCTCGCGAACCCCGATCGCGACGTCGTCGCGCTGACCGGTGACGGCGGGCTCATGATGTGCGTTCACGAGCTGCATACGCTCGCGTCCGAGGGGATCGACGTGACCGTCGTGGCGTTGAACAACGACGACTACGCGATCATCAGCGAGGAGGCCGAACGGACCTACGGCTTCGAGCCGAGCGCCTACGGCTGGGAGGGGACCGGGCTCGACCTCGTCGCGATCGCGAACGGCATGGGCGTCGCGGCGGAGCGGGTTGCCGACGGCGACGCCGTCGGCGAGGCGGTCGCTGACGCGCTCGAACGCGACGGCCCGGCGCTCGTCGAGGTCATGACCGATCCGGCCGAGCCGCAGGCCAGCGAGTGGATGACGCGGGAGTTCGGTGACGACTGACGGGTGACGGCGTCATCACCCTCCAACTCGGTCCTCGCGTCGGTCGATGCGACCGCTAACGGGAGGCCGAGCGGCTCGGCGGGCAGGTACTCGCGGAACGTGAGTCTTAACAACTGCTGTTGTTAATCGTGGATCATGAGTAATGCGAACGAGGTCGCCGTCGGCATCGTCGGACTCGGCGCCATCGGCCACCATCACGCCTCCCGGCTCGTCGATCGGGGCGCCGAGCTCGTCGGCGGGATGGACATCGACGCCGACGCACGACGACGGTTCCACGAGAAGTTCGGGGTTCACGCCTACGCGGACGAAGCCGACCTCTACGACGACTGCGATGCAGTGTTGATCACGACGCCGAACCGATTCCACGAGGAGCACGCCGTCTCGGCGTTGGAGGCCGATCTCGACGTGCTGTTGGAGAAGCCGCTCGCCCACTCGCTGGAGAGCGCGGAGCGGATCGCGGCGGCGGCCGACGAGGCCGACGGCTTCTGTATGGTCGGGTTCAACAACCGCTTCGCGAACCCGGTGCAGGTGATCAAACACTACCAGGACGAGGGTCGGTTCGGCGAGACGACCCACGTTGAGGCGAACTACGTCCGCCGTCGGGGCATCCCCGGCCGCGGCTCGTGGTTCACGTCCGACCACGTCGCCGGCGGCGGCGCGCTCATCGACATCGGCGTCCACGCCATCGACCTCGCCCTCTACTTCCTCGACCATCCCGAGATCGTCGAAGTCTCCGGGGAGACGCGCTCGGAGTTCGGCGGACGCGACGACTACACGTTCGTCCACATGTGGGGCAACGACGACAACGGCCCCGAGGGGTTCGACGTCGACGACTCCGCGTCCGCGTTCATCCGTGACGCCGAGGGTCGAACCGTCTCGCTGGAGGTCGCTTGGGCGACGAACCGGCCGACGAACGACGAGTACATCGTCCGCGGCACCGACGCCGGCGCGACCTTCGACCGGGGCAACGACGAGTTGACGATCCATGAGGCCGCACGCGGCGGTGGTCACCACCTCGCGGACACGACCGTGGAGACCCGCGAGACCGACAGCCACGGCGCCGAACAGGAGGTCTTCCTCGAGGCCGTCGCGGCCGGCGAAGGGCCGACGATCAACACCGTCGAGGAGGCGCTCGCCGTCCAGCGCGTCATCGACGCGATCTACCGGTCCTCGGAGCAGGGCCGGGCCGTGCGGCTCGATTGAGTCGGGACGGCGTCGTCGTCACACGATCCGCCGACGTCGCTTCCGTGGACCGATGGCGTCATCATCCGCGGACCGAAGCTATTCACCCGTGCATGACCTCGGTTGGGATGATAAGTGACTCCCTCCACCTCGGACGAGCCGTCCACCCCGGGCGGCCGGTTCTCCACGGACGAGCCGTCCGCCCCGGGCGACCGGTTCTCCACGGAGGGGAACCGGCGCGCCCGATCTGACTCGTCGACCACGTCGGTTGCGCCCACGTCGCCCGCGGAGCGGATCGTCAGTCTCGACGTGCTCCGGGGCGTCGCGGTGCTTGGGATCCTGATCATCAACGTGCGCGTCTTCGGGATGCCGGAGGCGACGCTGCTGAACCCGACCGTCTACGGCGACTTCGCCGGAGCGAACTACGCAGTGTGGCTGGTCGGCCACGTGTTCGCCGAGTTGAAGTTCATCACGCTGTTCTCGCTGCTCTTCGGCGCCGGCGTCATGCTCTTTTTCGAACGGAAGGCCGTCGACGGCGAGCCGCCGCTCCGGCTCCACTACCGGCGCACGTTCTGGCTGCTCCTGATCGGTCTGGGACACGCGTATCTGCTCTGGTACGGCGACATCCTCGTCGCCTACGCCCTCTGTGCGCTATGGATCGTCTACGCTCGCGGTTGGGCGCCGCAGGCAAAGCTCGCGGTCGGCACGGTGCTGATCGCGGCGCCGTCGCTGTTGGAGGTCTCGGCCGGGGCGGTCGTCCCACCGGAGCTGATCGCCGACCAGTGGCGGCCGGCCGAGGCGGCGATCCGGGCGGAGGTGGAGGCGTACCGCGGCGGGTGGGTCGATCAGCTCGACCACCGGGTTCCGGCGGCGTTCGAGCGACAGACGGCAGGGTTCGTCGGCGCCACGTTCTGGCGTGTGACCGGGGTGATGCTGTTCGGGATGGCGCTGTACGAGACGGGCGTGCTCACGAACGAGCGCTCCGACCGGTTCTACCGTCGGTTGGCCGCCGTCGGCTTCCTCGTCGGCGTCGTCCCCATCCTCGTCGGCATCGTCTACATCGAGGCCAACGAATGGAGCGCAGGCGCCGCGCTATACTGGCGACAGTTCAACTACTGGGGAAGCCTCCCGCTGGCGGGGAGCTACCTCGGGTTGGTCTACCTCGGCTGTCGGCGCGTCCCGCGGGGACCCCTCGTCGCCTCGATGGCCGCCGTGGGGCGGACGGCGTTCACGAACTATCTGCTCCAGACGGTCCTCGCGACGTCCGTCTTCTACGGCCACGGGCTCGGGCTCTTCGGCCACCTGAGCCGCGTCGAACTGGCCGGGGTCGTCCTCGCGATCTGGGCCGTCCAGATCCCGGCGTCCGTGCTCTGGCTGCGCCGCTTTCGATACGGCCCCGTCGAGTGGCTCTGGCGCACCCTCACCTACGGGGAGCAGCAGGCGGTCCGTCGGGGTCGATGACGTCGTTGACGAGCGTCCCCACGCCCTCGTAGGTTATCTCCACGCGGTCGCCCGGCTCGATCGTTCCGGGGTTCGCGGGGCTGCCGAAGGCGACGCAGTCGCCGGGTTCGAGCGTGAATCGTCGCGAAAGGTACGAGACGATCTCGAAGGGATCAAAGAGCATCAACTCGGTGTTCGCGTCCTGTCGGCGCTCGCCGGAGACGATCGTTTCCATCGAGAGGTTCGTCGGCTCGACGTCGGTCTCGATCCACGGGCCCAGCGGCGCGGAGCCGTCGAACGCCTTCCGTGCCGTTCTTCCCTGCTGGTCCAACGCGTCGACGTCGTTGAGCAACGTGTAGCCGCGGACGACGTCGGGGACGTCGTCGGGCTTGACGGCGCGACACCGTTCGTCGATCACCGCGACCAACTCGCCGGCGTAGGTCAGCTCGTCGGTCCACGCCGGGTGGCGGATCGACTGCTCGTGAGCGAGCAGGCTGGCGGGCGGTATGATGAAGAAGTCGGGTTCCTCGGGTCGCTCGTATTCCATCTGCTCCAGCGTTTCGACGTAGTTTCGGCCGACGCAGTAGAGCGCGCTCGGGTCACACGGCGGGAGGAGCCGTCCGTCGCGACCGACCTCGTATCGGCCGTCGTCCGCGACGATCGTTCCGTCCACGCAGCGTCCGGCCACCGGTCCCTCGGGGGTAAGCAGGCGAGCGAGTCGCATGCGGCGACGAGCAGGGGCGCGCGCAAAAACGCGTCGGTCGTTAGCGGTCGGGGTTCACGCCGATCACGACGCCGGAGCGGATCTCGAGGGCCGTCTCGAACTCCTCGCGTCGGTGCGTCGACGAGCCGATCCGTTCGACGGCGGCCTCGTGGGCGCGGGCGACCGCGTCGCGTTCGCGGTCCGAGAGCCCGACCCGGTCGCCCACTTCCTCCCAGTGGTCGGGCTCGACGAGGAAGGTCTCCCGCTCGGCCGTGGCGTCGATCCGTTCGTATCGACGCCGGTACTCCGACAGGCGTGGTCCGAGGTCCGCCTGCACCCGGACGAGCAGGTCCGGTAGCCGGTCCGCAGGCACGCTCGCGAGCGCACCCGCTTTTAACAGCGGCGTGCCGTCGATGGGGTGGTTCCGGTCGGTCGTGTCTCGGTCGTCCGCCATCGTCGTCCGTTCACCCGCCGGCCCGCATGGCCTTTCGTTTGACCTTCGGGATCAGCTCCTCGATGACGGCCGGCTCTCCGGCGAACGAAACCGTCACCTCGGTGAGCGTGATGGACCCCGCCACGTTCACGCGCTCCGCGCTGAGTCCCGCTCTCCAACCGTCCCCGTCCACGCGGGTCGCCTCCGCGGGGTCGTCCGCGTCCACGAGCGTGCCACCGACGTTTTGGAGATAGTGGGCCGCGAGGCGCCGTGAGATGCCGCGGTAGGCCCGTTCCTCGCGGATCCAGCCCGCCTCGGTCGGCGGCTCATTGGCCGACCGTTCACCGTCCGGCTCCGGGTCGGGATCAGGCATGGCCGCCCGCGACCGGCGGGAACACGGAGAGTCTGTCGCCGTCCTCGAGCGTCGTCTCCAGCCCGTCGAGATGAAGGACCTCCCGGCCGTTTTTCAGGACGTTGATCTGCGGTGCCAGCTCGCCGTCGACGACCAGCCGACCGGAGAGACCGTCGTACGTGGCCTCCAGATCGCGCAGGACGTCACCAACGGTCGCCCCGTCCGGGACCTCGTACGGCACCGTCTTCCTCCCGGCTGCCTCGCGAAACGTCGCGAAGAACCGCAGCTCCAGTTCCATACCCACGGGTGGATGCGAAGGGTCTTAAAAACGGCCACCGCCGGTGATCCCGACGTTCGTGGCGGTTCCTCGGGAGCGGTTCGGGGATGTGGTATGACGGGTGCTTCCCGTCGAACCGACGGATGTGCTCCGTCGACGTCGCCCGACGCCGTTTCTTCGGGACGTCACCGCGGTCGAAACGACGACCTCGCGCTCAACGCTGCCAGCATCAACATCTATGTTCCCATCGATAGAACCGTGTCGTATGGAACACGTCGGCTCGTTTCGATTTGCGTACACCTCACCGGTCATCCGATACGGCACGGGATCCGTCGGAACGCTCGGCGAGGAACTCGAAGAACTCGGCTGTGATCGGGCGCTCGTCGTCACGGGCAGGACGGTCGGAACGCGTTCGGCCGTCATCGATCCGATCCGCGAGGGGCTCGGAGACCGACTCGCCGGCGTTGCCGCCGCGACGACGCCGAAAAAGCGGCTGCGAACGGCGATCGACTGTGCGGATCGAGCTCGCGAACACGACGTGGACGTTCTCGTCGGGGCTGGCGGAGCGAGCAGCCTCGACGTCGCGCGCGTGACGGCCGCCGTCCTCGCGTCGGACCGCACCCCCGAGGAGCTCCACGGGGAGCTGATCTCGACGGGAACGATCGCCATCTCCGACGATCCCCTCCCTGTGGTGGCGGTGCCGACGACGCTTGCCGGCGGGAGCCTCTCGATGCTCGCGGGCGTCAGCGCGGACGACGAGTCGGGGGGGACCGACGAACTGGTCGGCGGCGGCGTCGGCGATCCACGGCTGATGCCCGTCCTCGCCGTCTACGATCCGGAGCTGGTCGAGACGACCCCGCGAGGGATACTGGCCAACTCCGCGATGAACGGCTTCAACAAGGGGGTCGAAACGCTCTATACGAGCGCCCGAACGCCGGTGACGGATGCGACGGCAGTGCGCGGGCTCTCGCTTTTAGCCGACGGGCTGCCGACGCTTGCCGAAGGCACGGGACCGGCCGAATGGGACCTCGAGCGCGTGCTGCAGGGAGTCATCCTCGCACAGTACGGGACGACTCGGTCGACGGGAACGACGTTCTCGCTGCTTCACGCCATCGGCCACTCGCTTCGGGTTCACGCGGGCGTGCAGCTCGGCGTCGGCCACGCGGTCGTCGCGGACGACGCACTCGAGTGGCTCTTCGAGGCGGTGGACGGTCGCCGGAACCTGCTCGCGGACGCGCTCGGCGTGGAAACGGACGACGCCGACCCGGCCGGGGACGTCGTCGATGCGATACGCGGAATTCGAGCCGATCTCGGCCTTCCGGCGCGCATCCGTGACGTCGAGGGCGTCGAACGATCGATCCTCGATGACGTCGCAACGACGGCCGCGGAGAACTTCTTACTCACCGACGCGCCGCCGAGCCCGTCGATCCCGGCGGACGACGACGGCTGGACGGAGCATACTTGGAGCGGCTCGCCGCACGCCCCGTCGGATCTAACGATCTCGACGCCGGAGGTTCGTGGGATCCTCGAGTCGGCGTGGTGAGATCCTGGGGGTCGAGCCACGCCGGAGCCGAGTCGCTCCCGAACTACAAGTCGGACAGGCGGATCCCGTCGTCGACGATCCGGTAGGCGCGCTCCCGGTCGACCTCGTCGGCGAGCCAGTCGTGATCGTACAGCTGTCCGATGAGCTCGACGTAGAGGTTCCGCCAGGCGATGGCGTAGATGGGCGACTGTCCCCACGCGCGAAGCTCCGGCACGAACTCGTGGTAGGTCTCGGCCTGCTCCTCCAAGTGCTCCATGGCGTCGACGACGACGGGGGCGGCTTCCGCGGGGTCCATCCCCTCGATCTCGTCGTTCAGGCGCGTCCGTATCCCGGCGATGGCTCGACGCATGTCCCGTTCGACGGTGTCGTCCTCCTCCGGCAGCGACTCGACGACGCCCTTCGGGACGCCGAGGGATATCTCCGGCATGGACGGATCGACGACCGGGGCGTACAAAAAGCTCGTCACGACGGGGACGATCGCTTCAACGTCGGAGCGAGGCGGAGGTCTCCCGGTGAGCCGTCAGGGGGTCGGCGCGGCCTTCTGAAGCGCGGTTTCGGCGATGTTGCCGCCGTAGTCGGCCGACCGGAGCACGGAGTCGACGACGAGCCCGAGCAGTTGGGCACGGGCCGGGTCCAGGTCTCGCAATAGCTCGTCGATCGCACGCACGCGCTCGTCTATCTCCCGAACGCCGGCGCGGGCGGCGTTGGCCTTGCGGCTGGCGACGTCGCTGTCGTCCTCGAAGAGGGCATCCATGCCGGCGTCGATCACCTCGACGGCGTCCTCGTGAAGCTCGTGGATGGCGTCGATGACGTCCGCGGGAAGCGGCTCGTCGATGTTGAGCGTGAGGTGGGCGATCTTCGTCGCGTGGTCGCCGACGCGCTCCAGCTGGCGCGCGCTGGAGTGATAGTCGAAACACTCCTCACGGGGAAGACCGAGCTCCTCGGCCGCCTTCGGCGTCCGAAGCGTGGCACGAAAGATGCGTGAGACGACCAGCCAGAGCCGGTCGAGGTCGTCGTCCCGGCCGATCACGTCGCGGGCGAGGTCGTGGTCGAGCTCCGCGAGCGCGGTGATGGCGTCCTCGAGCATCGACAGCGAGATCAGCCGCATCCGCGTGACCGCGTTGTGAATGGAGAGCTCCGAGGAGTCGAGGAGGTCCCGGATCACGACGCGGGATCGGGTCTCTTCCAGCACCTCCAATCCGACGAGGCTCTGGACCGCCTCGCGGATGGTCGAGCGCTGCTCGGCGGTGATCTCCGACGCCTCCAGCTCGATCACGTCGAACCCGCTGACGTACATCGTCGTCACGGCGCGCGTGAGCTCCTGTCCGCGCAGCTGCGAGATGTCGATGGTGCCGCGGGTTCGCTCGTCGTCCGTCCGCGGGATGAGGACCAACGAGTCACCGTCCGGATAGAACTCGACCTCGCTGCCCGCCCCGACGTCGTTCTCCGTCGCCCACGACTTCGGGATCGAGACGGTGTACGTCGAGCCGCCGGTGACCTGGACCTTTCGCGTCTCCATATCCAGCCTTTCGGGGCGCACATATGTTAAGTCTGTGCAAAATATATACTTCAAAGCTCGATACAATATTCCATGAATCGGCTCCATATGGACTTTTGAAGCGTATATTTGGCGAAAAACCCGTTTACAAGTCCATCAGGATATAGCAGTATGTAGATCTATATAGCAATTATAGTAGGGTATTTAGGACCCGGTATCCCTGAAACGTAATGATGGTGAGTGACACCACCGGTTGGGCCCGGGGCGGGCTCGGGCGGCGGGCGTATCTGGCGGCGGCGGGTGGGGCCGTCGCCACCCTCTCCGGCTGTCTCGTCCGCGGCGACGTGGGCGAGCGTCGGCTGGAGGGACGGATCGTCGTCGACGGGAGCAACACCCTGTTGCCACACGGGGCCGCGGTGGCCGAGGAGTTTCAGTGGCGAAACAACCGGGTCAGGATCCCGGTTCGTGGGTCGGGGACCGGCGCGGGTTTTCAGCGCTTCTGTAGCGGCGATACCGACGTGCAGAACGCGAGCCGCGCCATTCTTCCGGAGGAGGAGGCTCTCTGCGGCGAGAACGGCGTCGACTACCTCGAGCTCGAGGCCGCCCTCGACGGGATCGCGATCTGGGTCCACCCGGAGAACCACTGGTGTGACACCCTGACCGTCACGGAGCTCAGTCGGCTCTGGCGCTCCGGCTCGGACGTCAAGACGTGGGGGGACCTCCGCGAGGAGTGGGCGGACGAGCCATGGGGCGACGAGGAGATCGATCTCTACGGGCGCGATTCCGCCTCCGGAACGTTCGACTACTTCACCCAGGCGATCAACGGCGAGTACGGGAACATCCGCTCGGACTACTCCGCGAGCGCCGACACCAACGTCATCGTTCGGGGCGTTCGCGGGAACCGCCACGCGCTCGGATTCGGCGGCGCGGGCTACTTTTATGAAAACGAGGACGAGCTGAAGCTCGTCGCGATCGACGACGACAACGGCGGCGTGTTGCCGACCCGCGAGACGATCGAGAGCGGCGAATACACGCCGCTCTCCCGACCGATGTACGTCTACGTGAGCGTCCCCGAACTCGGCCGGCCGGAGTTCCGTGCGTACGCCGAGTTCTTCTTCGAGGAGATCGACGACGCGGCGGACGACTCGGTCGTCGAAGAGGGCGAAACGCTCGTCTGGACGCAGTGGGCCGCCCGCAAGGTCGGCTACTACGCGATTCCCGATGAGACCGTCGAGGAGAGTCGACGGCGGCTGGACGAAGCGACGGAGGGAATATGATGTGGCGGACGATCGGAACGGGGAGCATGGTTGGCCGGACGATCGGAACGGGGAGCATGGTTGGCCGGACGATCGGAACGGGGAGCATGGTTGGCCGGACGATCGGAACGGGAGGCGCGGATGAGTGACGCGAACGAGGCGATCGACCTCTCGCGAGCCGGTTCGAGCGTTCCTGCCGGCAAGAACCTCGCGGTCCGTGCGGTCTTTTTCACCTGTGCGTTGATCACCGTCCTGACCACGTTCGGTATCATCGTCGTTCTCGTCGACGGAGCGCTCGGGTTCTTCCGCGAGGAGACGCTCTTCGGGCTCTTTTCGGGAATCGTCGGCGGCCTCCTCTCGGGGAGTCCGGCGGAGGCGTGGGCCGCCGCGCGCTCGGGGCTGGGCGCTCAGGTCACGGTGCGTGAGTTCCTCTTCGGCACGGAGTGGTCACCCATCATCCGGCCGCGATCGTACGGCGTCCTCCCGCTGTTGTGGGGCACGATGATCATCGTCGTCGGATCCGCGCTCATCGCGCTCCCGATCGGCACCGCGACGGCGATCTACCTCTCCGAGTACGCGGACCGCCGCGTCCGGAAAGTCGTGAAACCCACTCTTGAGGTGCTCGCCGGCATCCCGACGATCGTCTACGGCTTCTTCGCGCTCTCGTTCATCACCCCGCTCATCCAGCAGTTCTTCCCGCAGACGGGGACGTTCAACGCGGCGGCCGGCGCGATCGTCGTCGGGATCATGATCATCCCGATGGTCTCCTCGCTGTCGGAGGACGCGATGTCGGCGGTGCCTGACGACCTTCGAAACGCGGCCTACGGCCTTGGCGCGACGAAGTTCGAGGTCTCGACGGACGTGGTCGTGCCCGCGTCGCTGTCAGGCGTTTTGGCCTCGTACATCCTCGCGATCTCGCGGGCGATCGGCGAGACGATGGCGGTGACGCTCGCGGTCGGGATGCAGCCGAACGTGACGCTCAACCCGCTCGAGCCGATCCAGACGATGACCGCGTACATGGTCCAGATCGGGATCAGCGACGTCTCCGTCGGTTCGATCGGCTATCAGAGCCTCTTTGCGGTCGGCCTGCTGCTGTTCGTGATGACGCTCGCGATGAACCTGTTGAGCCTGTGGATCAAGGGTCGCTATCGGGAGGCGTACCGATGACGGGGCGCGTAGGCGACGGGACGACGCCGGAGCCGGACGTGAGTCCCGACGGCGAGTCGGATGGCGTCCGCACCGATGGCGAGTCGGATGGCGTCCGCACCGACGGCGAGTCGGATGGCGTCCGCACCGATG
>CAZIFX010000013.1:0-46804 GCA_964538415.1 uncultured Halobellus sp. | reverse complement strand
ACCCCGACGTCGCCATCGCTACCGTCGAGGAGGGCGCCGCATACGTCCACACCGTCCAGCAGTACGGCACCGAGGAGTACGCCTCGTTCACGAAGCCGACCGGCAAGGGCGAGTACTCCCGCCCCCGAAACGAGCTGTTCGCGGAGCTCGGCGAGGCGCTCTCGCATCTCGACGCCGACGCCGTGATCCTCGCGGGGCCGGGCTTCACGAAGACCGACGCGCGCGACTACATCGACGAGAACTTTCCCGAGGTCCTCGAGTCGGCCTCCGTCGTCGACACCTCGGCTGCGGGCGACCGCGGCGTCCATGAGGTCCTCAAACGCGGCGCGGTCGACGAGGTTCAAAAGGAGACCCGGATCTCCCGGGAGGCCGGCCTGATCGACCAACTCACCGAAAACATCGCGCAGGGCGCGAAGGCGACCTACGGGCCCGAGGACGTCGCGGAGGCCGCGGAGTTCGGCGCCGTCGAGACGCTGCTCGTCGTCGACGAGCGGCTCCGAACGGAACGGCAGGGCGAGGGCGACTGGTCGATCGACGTCAACGAGGTCATCGAGTCGGTCGAACGACAGGGCGGCGACGTCGTCGTCTTCTCCTCGGAGTTCGCGCCGGGCGAACAGCTCTCGAACCTCGGCGGCATCGCCGCGATCCTTCGATACCGACTCTCATGACCGACGACGAACCGCGTGGCTACGACGAGGCGCATTACTCCCAGGAGAAGACCGGCCTGAGCGGCTGGGTCGAGCGCTACTTCTTCGCCGGCATCGAGATCACCGTGCTCTCGACGCCCGCGTTCGTTCCGGTCGTGTTCCTGCAGTTTCACTACCCCGACGCGGTGCCGCTTGCCGGACTCGCCGCGCTCGCCGCGGGCTCGTTCTCGCTCATGCTGTTTCGCGCGCGCGTCATCGACTTGGGCCCGTGGCCCCGGCTGGGCGAGCTCTCCAGCGTCCCGCTCCGGGCGCTCTACTTCTCCGCGACCTTCCTCGCGGCGACGTTCGGCGTTGCCGCCGTCGCAACCGACGTGGGATCGTTAGCCCTCGCGTTCGTCGGCGGCGGCGGCGTCCAGACGCTCGCGCTCGCGGGCTTTCCCGCCGTCTACCGGGTCGTATACGGCGAGCCGGCACGCCATCCGAGCCAACGGGCCTGACGGCGTCCACGACCGGGGTTCGACCTCCCGTTCTCCGGTTTCCATGGTTTTATGCGCGACTCCGCTTGAAGCGGAGTGCACGTGTCACGTGATACCCGGCTGTGGCGGATGATCTCCCGACTCCCGAATCCCGTCCGCCGATTCGTCCTGTCCGTCGCGCTTCTCCTTGCACGCGTCGGGGCCGTCGATGAGACGCGTGCCCGCCGAACGACTGACCTCGCGTGGCCACGAATCCTCACCGGCGTCGCCCGCAAGTCAAAAAGCGCCGTCGACATTGCGATGGTCGGCATCGCCGTCGGTCCGGCGGCGATCGCCGGGATCGGCTTCGCCGGACCGTTCTGGGGGTTGGCGTTCACCGTCGGCGGCGGCTTCGCCACGGGAGCGATCGCGCTCATCTCTCAACGCTACGGGGCGGAGGCGTTCGACCGGATCGGACAGGCGGTCCGGACGAGCAGCCTCATCGTCGTTGCCGCGACGCTCCCGATCACGCTCGTGCTCTTCACGTTCCCGACGGAGCTTATCGGTCTTTTGACGAACGATCCGCGAGCGATCGAGCTCGGCGGCGCGTACCTCCGGATCGTCGCGCTCGGGATCCCGTTCGCCGGGCTCAACCTCGTGGGGGGCCGAACGTTGATCGGCGCCGATGACTCCTGGACGCCGATGGTCATCCGGGGTGGCGGGGCGGTCGCCAACATCGGAGTTAACGCGGCGTTGATATTCGGATTGGGACTCGGCGTCGTCGGGGCCGCGATCGGGACGGTGCTCGCGAACGTCGCCGTCACGCTCACGTTCGGTCTGGGGCTTGCACTCGGCCGGCTCCCCGGCGTGGGCTCGTTTCCCGTCTCCGTCTCCTTTCGCGGCCGGTACGTCCACCGCGAGACGATCGCCGATATGGTCCGCATTAGCACGCCAGCCGTCGGTCGGCGTATCGTGTGGACCGGGGCTCGGTTCCCGCTTTTGGCCATCATCGCGCTGTTCGGTTCGCACGTCGTCGCCGCGTACGTGATCAGCCGGCAGGTCTGGGGGCTGATGAACACGCCCGGATGGGGCTTCGGCCTTTCGGCGAGCAGCTTGGTCGGCCAGTCACTCGGCGAGGGCGACGAGGCGGGTGCGGAGGCGTACGGGCACGACATCACGCGCATATCGGTGGTGACGTACGCGACCGGCTCCGTCGTCGTCTTCGTGTTCGCCGACCCGATCGTGGTGCTTTTCGTCGAGGATCCGAGCGGAGAGACGGTTGACGCCGCGGTCAAACTCGTCCGTGCGGCGGCGATCGCCGTGATCGCCCGCGGGATCGGCGGGACGTATGCCGGCGCGCTGGACGCCACCGGGGACACACGCTGGCCGTTCTACAGCCGTCTCGTCGGGATGTTCGGGGTCGCGATCCCCGTGGCGTACGTCGGAGCAACGACCGCGCTCGGACTGTGGGGGCTCTACCTGTCGTACTTCGGCCAGTCTCTCGTCCCCGCGGCCGTCAACTATCATCGGTTCTCGATCGGAAAGTGGAAGTCGATCAGCCAGCAGTATCGCCCGGAGACGAGCGCTGAGTAACCGACCCTCTCCCGCCTTCGATCGTCCTTCGACCGCGCTCGTTGAGGGAGGGGTTTGCTGTGGGACTCGCCGTCGGCCGTCGCCCGGGAGGAAGGTCGTTCCTCGCCCGTCCCGAACGGCCGTCGGGGTCTGTGTCCCCACCATTCGGGGGCCGGGCTACCGCGGCCCGTGATACCGCCGACGTGTGCGACGACATCACTGGTCACCGGGACGATTGCTCCCGAAAAGCGTGCGTCGGGTAGCGAGTCAGCGGGCGGGAGCCTCGTCGCCCGGTTTTCAAGCATGTCGACTTCTGCACACGGGCTTTGCCCGCTCGCACGGCCCGCGGAACTCCGTTCCGCGCCGTCCTCTCCGGCCTACTCGCTTCGTGTCCGACCAGTCGGAACCCCTCGTCTTGAGGCCGGGGCTCCGCCTCGAAACGTGCTGATCCCGCCGGAGCCCGTCGATCATCGACCCGTCAGCGCCTCGCTCGCGGGCGCGAACGCGATCGCTTCGCCGCGTCCCGCCTCAACGGCGCGCTCGTAGAGCATGTACGCGGCCGCGGCGGTCTCGATGCCGGTTCCGCCCGAATCGAAGACCGTCACCGCGTCGTCGCGCTCGCGTCCGGGGTGTGTGCCGGCGACGACGTCGCCCAACTCGGCGGCGACGTGCTCCTCGTCGATCAGCCCGGCCTCCATTGCGGCGATGAACGAGCCGGCGTCGCGGGTCGCGCGATCGGCCAGGTCGGGGACGTACGTCGCGCGCGCGACGAGTTCGGGCGGCAGCTCGTTTTTGCTCGGATCGTACTGGCCCATCGCCGTCACGTGCGTGCCCGGTTCAACGTCGGCGTCGTCGATCACGGGGTCGCTCGCGGTCGTGGCGGTGACCACGACGTCGGCTCCCGCGAGGGCGTCGCTCGCGCTCGCGACCGCTTCGACGTCGGCACCGAGCCGCTCGTCGAACTCCGCGGCGAACGACTCGCGGTTCTCGGCGGTCGGCGAGAAGACGCGAACCGCCTCGAACGCGCGGACCGTGGCCGTCGTTCGGAGCTGCCCCCGCGCCTGCGGGCCGCTACCGATCACGGCGACCTCTCTGGCGT
This sequence comes from uncultured Halobellus sp., assembly GCA_964538415.1. Taxonomy (GTDB): domain Archaea; phylum Halobacteriota; class Halobacteria; order Halobacteriales; family Haloferacaceae; genus Halorubrum. The sequence continues at coordinate 43,031 of CAZIFX010000013.1, read as the reverse complement.
CCTCGCGGGCGAGCGCGTCGACGGCGACCGCGCCGGCTGCACCCGTCTTAAACGGGTTCATCGAGGCGCCGTCCAAAAGCGCCAGCGGCTCGCCGGAGTCGGCGTCGAAAAGCGGCGTCATGAACCAGGCGTCGGACGCACCGAATCCGGCCGAGTACGTGTAGCCGCCCATCGCGCCCGTCTCCGGGAGGACCGCGGCGTACGTCGTGAGCATTCCCGGCGGATCGCGATTGACGAGTTTCGTCCGCGGCTCCGCGGGCGCTCCCTCGCCGATCTGTCGGTAGGCGTCGCGCACGGCGGCGACGTAGTCGGCTGGCTCGGCGAGGTCGTCGACGTCGGCAGTCGAGAGGAACAGGGCATCGGTCATGGTTCGACGTCCGGTCGGCTGTGACTAAACGTTGCAGGCCGCGGCAGGACGAAGCGAACGCCGTGTGACCGGAGGAAACGAACGATGCGCCGCGGGTCGATCCACGGAAGCGAGTCGTCGGGCCGGTTCAGTCGGACGCGCCGGTGCTCGTCGAGCTTCGAGCGGAGCCGGCGTTCGGGGACGGGCCGACGGCGTCGGTGACTGGACCCTTGACGAACATCGCGTGGAGCATCAACGCCCCCGCGACGGTCGCGCCCACGGGCATCGCGAGCGCCAACGACAGCCCGACCAGATTCAGGAACGCGGTGATTCCGATCAGGGCAGCCGGGATGAGCCCGAGCACGTAGTCGTAGTATCCAGTCATATTTCATTAGCTACTATGGCAGTGTCTGTCTTAATTTTTTCCCATACCTACGCAGTTACGAGCGGGACATACATCTCGTAGTCATCCATAAGTTATGAATGAGTATGGTGTGGGACGGAGCCGAAACGTTCGTTGGTGGGCGTTTCAAACCCCGAGTGGCGCTGACCACGGAGTGGTCGCCGTCGTGAGAACGTGTCCGAACGTCGAGAGGGCGGACCGACCACGTAAAAAGAGTGGGTCGTGATCCGTGCGTCCCGCGTCACCCGCGCAGCTTGAAGTAGAGCGCGCGCCAGCCTCCGAGCGCGACGGCGCCGGTGACGAGCATGACGACGATGAACGTCGTCGCCGCGCCGCCCGCGAACACGAACGCGCGGAGCACGAACCCGACGGCTGCAGCCGGGATCCACGACCGGATCACGAGCGGGATCGACGACTTCGCGGTCTCGACGGCGCCCGCGGAGTACGCGCCGATGACCGGCGCGACCAGCAGCCAGCCGATCAGGAACGGCGCGTACACGCCCGGCAGGTGGAGCGGATTGTCGATCAGGAACGCGGCGGGGAGATGGTTCAGCGTGCCGAGGGTCAACACGAGGATCAACGCGAGCACGTCGCCGACGGCCAGCGGCGCCGCCGACCGATCGAGCCGTGACTTCAAGAACGCCTGCGGGTCCATACGACTCCGTCCGCACCCGCCCTACTTTGTACGCACGGATCGTTCTCGGGAACGCGTCGGGGTGAATCAGGTAGACGCGCCGGCGATACGGGACACACCGGTTGTGAGGGGGACCGCTCCGGCTCGTCGCGTTCGGTTCACAGCGGTAACGGCGCGGACGCCCACCCGTCCAGGAGTGGGTAGCTCACTCCAGCAGGGTCTCGCCCGTCATCTCCTCGGGCTGCTCGAGTGCCATCAGCTCCAGGACCGTCGGCGCGACGTCACACAGCGAGCCGTCCTCGCGGATCGTTCGACCGCCGTCGTCGCGGTCGGGCGTCAGGTAGACGAACGGGACCGGGTTGTACGTGTGGGCGGTGTGGGGGTCGTCGGCCGTGCCCATGTCGTCGGCATTGCCGTGGTCGGCGGTGACGATCGCGTGTCCGCCCGCGTCGGCGACCGCGTCGAGCAGGCGGTCGAGGTGCTCGTCGACGGCCTCGACGGCCTCGACGGCCGCTTCGAAGTCGCCGGTGTGGCCCACCATGTCCGGGTTCGCGTAGTTCAACACGACGAGGTTCGGGTCCTCCGTGCCGACGATCCGCGCCGCGGCGTCCGTCAGCTCCGGCGCCGACATCTCCGGCTGTCGGTCGTAGGTCGGGACGGGCGGACTCTTCACGATCTCACGGACCTCGCCGGGGAACTTCACCTCCCGGCCGCCGTTGAGGAAGTAGGTGACGTGGGGGTACTTCTCGGACTCCGCGATCCGCAGCTGGGTCAAGCCGGCCTCGGAGACGACCTCCCCGAGCGTGTTCTCCGGGATCGTCGGCGGGAACGCGACCGGGAAGTCGTAGGTCTCGTCGTACTCCGTCATCGTCACGAGCTCGACGTCGGGCGCGTCGACCGGGACGTCCCACGCCGGCTCCGTGTCGGTCAGCATGCGGACGAGCTGTCGCGCCCGGTCGGCCCGGAAGTTGAAGAAGACGACCGCGTCGCCGTCGCGAAGCGCGTGGCCACCCTCGACCAGCGTCGGTTCGATGAACTCGTCGGTCTCCCCGCGGGCGTGTGCTTCCCGGGCCGCCTCCCCCGCCGAGGCCGCCTCGTGTGGCGCCTCGCGGTTGACGATGGCGTCGAAGGCCCGCTTCGTCCGCTCCCAGTTCTCATCGCGGTCCATCGCGAGGTATCGGCCCATCACCGTGGCGATCCCGCCGGTTCCCCGCTCGGCCGCGTGCGCCTCCACCTCCGTGAGGAAGTCGTCGGCGACCTCCGGCGCGGTGTCGCGCCCGTCGGTGAACGCGTGGCTCGTCGCAGGAACGCCCGCCTTCGCGGCGGCGTCGATGAGCGCCCGGAGGTGCGCGACGTCCGAGTGGACCCCGCCGTCCGAGACGAGGCCCATGAGGTGGACCCGGCCGCCGTGCTCGGCGACGTGGTCGAACGCCGAGGCGAGCGCCTCGTTCTCGGCGAAGGATCCGTCCGCGAGCGCGTCCGATATCCGCGTGTACGCCTGCTTGACCACGCGGCCGGCGCCGATGTTGAGGTGGCCGACCTCCGAGTTGCCCATCTGGCCGTCCGGCAGTCCGACCCGGCGGCCGTGGACGACGAGTTCGCCCGACGCGCCGCGATCGACGGCGTCGTCGAACGTCGGCGTGTCGGCCGCCTTCACCGCATCCAGTCGGTCGTGATCCCCGAGTCCCCAGCCGTCGAGCACGATGAGCGCCGCATCCATGCCCATCACTCCTCGTCCCGGCGTAACTAGGCTTCGCTTCGGGTGGACGTCGCCGCCCGGCACACGCCGCCGCGATCCCCGCGATCACCGGCGAAGATCGCCCGACCGCGGCATGGATCGTCCGAGAACACGCCCGGAGCCGTGAAGTCAGCCTTTTACGCGTCGGTGGCTTACCCCACGTTAATGGACTCCGCGGTACTGCTTGATCTCCTCGGCAACGAGAACCGCCGGCGGATCCTCCGGCTTCTCGCCCACAAACCGTGTTACGTGACGGAGATCTCCGAGTACCTCGGCGTGAGCCCGAAGGCGGTCATCGACCACCTGCGACGGCTGGAGGAGGCCGGCCTGATCGAGTCGACGACCGACGACCAGCGGCGGAAGTACTTCCACATCTCCCGGAGCCTCCGGCTCGAGGTGAGCGTCTCGCCGTACGGCTTCGGCGCCAAGAGCGCATACCCCGCCAAGAGCAGCCTCGACATGTCCGGCCGCTGCCCTCACCTCTCGATGGAAGTTCCCTCGAGCGAGACGGACTCCGACGACATCGCGGACCTCGCGTCCGAGTACGGCCGGCTTCAGGAGCTCGACCGCGAGCTCTCCCTGGCCCAGCGATGGGTCCACGGCCGCGTGGAGGACACCCTCGCCGCCATCGACGAACGGCTGGGGACCGAGGCGGACAGCCGCTTTTTCGCCGCGACGCTCGCCGCGCTCGTCGAAACGGACGGCTCGCTCGGCGCCGTCGCCGAGGACGTCGGCGCGCCCGAGAAGGCGGTCCTCGACGCGCTCGATCGGCTCGCCGACGTCGGCGTCGTTGCCCGCGAGGGCGACCGCTACGTGATCCGGTGAGCGGGACCGATCCGGATCGGCACTCGTCGCCGTCCGTCGCCCGTGAGTCGGCGCGCCCGGCCGCTTTCGGAAGCCTTTGGCCCGCCGACCGCGGAGCGTCGACGTGACCCGGTATCGAAACCTCGCGCTCTTTCTCGTGCTCGCCGCCGTCTGGGGGTCGGCTTTCATGGCGATCAACGCCGGGCTGGCTTACTTTCCGCCCGTCCTCTTCGCCGCGCTTCGATACGACATCGCGGCCGTGATCATGCTCGCGTATGCCGCGTACGTCGTCGACGACCCCGTTCCCCGCGGGCGTGGCCAGTGGACGCTCGTCGCCGTCGGCGCGACGCTGCTCATCGCGGCGTATCACGCGCTGTTGTTCGTCGGGGAGGCGGATCCCGCAGTGACGAGCGCCATCGCGGCCGTCATCATCAGCCTCTCGCCGGTGTTGACGACGGTCTTCGCGCGGGCGTTGCTTCCCTCCGAGCGACTGACCCTCCTCGGGATCGCCGGGCTCCTCGTCGGACTCGCCGGCGCCGTCGTGTTGGCCGCGCCGGATCCCACGAACCTGACCGGCGACGGCACGATCGCGAAGTTCCTCGTGTTCCTCGCGGCGGCGGCGTTCGCGCTCGGCTCGGTGCTCACGCGGACGGTCGACGCGAAGCTGCCGATCGAGACGATGGAGGCGTGGTCGATGCTGCTCGGCGCGCTGCTCATGCACGCGGTCGCGCTCGCGCTCGGGGAGTCGATGGCGGACGTCGTCTGGACGGCCGAGGCCGTGATCGCGCTTGTGTACCTCGCGGTCGCCGCGAGCGCGCTCGGCTTCCTGATCTACTTCGACCTCCTCGAGCGGCTCGGGCCGATCGAGATCAACCTCGTCTCCTACGTCGCGCCCCTCTTCGCCGCGCTCTCGGGCTGGATCTTCCTCGCCGAGGGGATCACCACGACGACCGTCGTCGGATTCCTGTGTATCTGCGTCGGCTTCGCGCTCGTCAAACGGGCAGCGATCCGCAACGAGCTACGTCGGCGGGGGATCGTCACGCCGTGATCGCCTCGATCCCCGATCCCGAGAGCCTTACAACCCTGGCGACCCGATCACGGTCGTGACGAACCGCACGATCCTCGTCGGCATGGCCGCGACGTTCGTCGGGCTGACGGCCCTGCTTATCGTCGCCGGGATCGTCGTCAACCCCCTGCTGTTGGCGGTGGCCGTTCCCTTCGGCGCGGTCGCTTACCTGCTGTGGTATCACGCGAGCGGCAAGCTCCGTGACCGGATCCGACGCGAGGCCGACGCCGCAAACGCGACCGAGCGGGAGCGCGCCCGACAGCGTGCTCGTGCCGCAACCAACCGTCGCGACGCGTATCGGTCGGCGGGAGCCGGCGCGGGACGGGACGGCGATCGCGCGTGGAACGGGGTCGGACCCGGCTACGGCGCGGGCAACGACCCGCGAGACCGGGCGCCGCGCACGAACGCGATGACCGAGCGGGAGGCCTACGAGACGCTCGGGCTCGACGCGACCGCCGACCGCGACGCGATCCGTGCGGCCTACCGCGACCGCGCAAAGCAGGTTCACCCCGACCGTGCGGACGGCGACGAGGAGGCGTTCAAGGAGCTCACCGAGGCGTACGAGTTATTAAAACGGTAGCGGATCGGCCACGGCACGTCCGCGCGGTCGACCGAAACCGACGTGGTCGCCCGCCGCGAACTGCGTCGCATGACGAAGTGGCTTCACAGCGGTCGTCGCCGAGATCTCTGTGCGATCCTGTACGAGGCCGGCGAGCTTCGCGCGCAGTCGCTGAAGAGTCGGATCGAATCACACTACGACGAGCGGATCGATCCGCAGTCCTTCTACGGCACGCTCTCCGCGCTCGTCGAGGCGGGCCATCTCGAGCGTCGAACCGAGGGGATCGCCGACGTCTACACGCTCACCGAGGCCGGCGAACGCGCCCTGCTCGACCACTACGAGTGGCTCTCGGAACGGCTCCACGACGCCGACTCGGATCTCAAGGATTAATAAGTTCTAGAAGATAATTTAACATATGGCCGTAGTCAGCGTCTCGATGCCGGAGGAATTGTTGAACAGGATCGACGAGTTCGCGGACGAACACGGCTACACGGGTCGCAGCGAGGTCGTTCGTGAGGCCTCCCGGAACCTCCTCGGGGAGTTCGAGGACGCCAAGCTGGAGGACCGGAACCTGATGGCGGTCGTCACCGTCCTCTTCAACTACGAGACGACGAGCGTCGAGGAACGGATGATGCAGCTCAGACACGAAAACGAGCGGCTCGTGGCGTCGAACTTCCACAGCCACGTCGGACCCCACTACTGCATGGAGCTGTTCGTTCTGGAGGGAGACTTGGAGGAGATCTCCACGTTCGTCGGCAAGATCCGCGCGACGAAGGACACCCTCACCGTCGATTACAGCGTGATGCCCGTCGACGAGTTCGGTCCGGGCGTCGTGGACGGCGAGCACGGCCACGGGCACTGATCGGACGGTCCGGTTGATTCGGCGGTCCGTTATGCATCGGTGAACGACCGGTTCCGGACCGCTCGCTGCGCCCCCTGGACTGGGCGATCACTACCCTTCGGGGCCGAGTGCAGCTCGTGTGACGTTCGCGCGCTACACCTTACACCGCGGTCAGAACCTGAAATCGGCAGAAATACCCGCGGTCAATGTGCAGCGCTCATCGACCGGCCGTTTCACTCCCTCTCGTCTCTGACTGATGCGCCGGCAACGACGCCGGGTCCCCGCTGATCGTCCTCTCGCCTTCTCGTCCGTCGCCGGCTACTCGGTCGTCGCCGAGGCGGCGTGTCGCTCGATGTTCTCCCAGACGTCGCCCATGCGTTCGCCGGTGAGTTCGACGAGGTCCTCGATCTCCTCGTCACAGGCGTCTGGCGTACAGCCCAGATCACGGATCGCCTTCGTGGCGGAGACGTGGTGGACGTGGACGGCGTCGTCTTCCTCCGTCTCGTAGACGACGGTCGTGCACGGAAGCATGCCTGCGAGCGTCTGATCGATCGCGAGCGCGTCGTGGGCGACCTCCGGATGACAGACCACGATGAGCGCGGTGCGCTCGACGTTCTTCTCGCCGAGCATGCCCTCGATCATCGAGTCAAGACGGGTCACCTTCACCGTCTCGAAGTCCGCGAGTTCGTGTTCGAGCTGGACGAACGGCACGGCGTCCTCGAACGGGACGTCGAGCGTCGTGTGCAGCGCTTCCTCCGCGGTCGGCGTGACCGTACGGCTCATACCCGGACTGTGCGGTCGACGAGTAAAAGGCTTCGCGGCGCCGCCAGCCTCCGGATCGTCCGCTCGTCGACCTTCCGGGACGACCGACCTCGGAAGCCGGGCCCTCCGGAACGCGGTCGCATGTCGCGGGGTTTAATCGGACCTCGCCCCTACGGGAAGTGATGGCCGACAGCTATCGTGGCGTGTTCGGAGCGATCCCCTACGCGATCCGGCACACCGACTCGTGGACCATGCGAGTCTACGGCGTCGTCGGAACGCTGGCGGCGGCACTCATTGCCGCCGTCGTGACGCTCGCGCTCGTCGTCTGGATGGGAGAGACGGCCGACGTGGACGGCGGGATCTTCCTCTTCTCACGGTCGCTTTACGTCGTCGCCGGCTTGGCCGCGGTCGGGCCACTCATCGCCCCCATGCTGTTCGTCGCCCGTCGACATCGCCGGGACGACCCCGTCGCGCCCGGCTACGATCGCTTTCTCGCGTACGCGGGCTTTCTCTTTCTGGTCTCACTGTACGTCGGCATGGTGATCTCCGCGCCGCCGGACCTCCGTGACCCGTCCGGCTCCGTGGTCGTCAACGCGCTCTACGCGCTGCCGCCGCTCGCCGGACTGATCCCGCCCGTTCTCGCGGGACTCCTCGTCTTCGTCGTTCATCGTCGCCTTCGACGTCCGGGGACGGACGACTCCTCGAGCGCGGCGTCGGATTCGAGCGCGCCGGCGTCGGACTCGTCGGAGCCGTCCGGGCCGGTGTCGGACGGCTCGTCCGACGCGGGTACGGTCGAACGGACCGACTGACCTTCCTCGAGCGGATCCGGGGCCTCGAGCGGCCACGCCCGGCTCGAAACCCCGAAGAGGCTCGCCGACGTAGCGACGCCGATGACCGACGAGACCCAAAAGGAGAGCACGTTTCTCGTCACGCACGCCGGGTCGGACTCGGCGGTGGTGAAGGACGTCCACGACGGGCAGGTCCACACGCTGGCGTCGAACCCCGGGCTGGCGGTCGACGACGCGGTCGAGGCGACCGTCGTGCCCGACCCGCCGATGAACGTCACGTATCAAGTGATCGAGATCGACGACCGCTGGTCGCTTTCGATCGAGGAAAGCGAGGAGCCCCCGACCGTCCACGAACGCGAGCTGGCGGCCGACCAGTCGGTCGGCGAATTGACCCGGGAACCCCGCGCCGGCACGGGCGAGATCCACGTACTGACGACGCCGGCGGAGACGACCGCGCAGGCAGTCGCCGACGTCGTCGAGGACCGTGAGACGACGCTCTCGCGGGCCGCGCGGCTCGGCGTGAATCGCGTCGAGATACGGTCGGAACCGGGCGTCGTCAGCGTCCGCTATATGCCGTGATCGCCGTCGATCGGCCGCCGACTGCGCTTTGTTGATGTTACTCCCGCTCGCCGATCACGCCGGCGATCGCGCCGCCGATCCCACCGAAGGAGAGCGGATAGACGACGCCCGCGAGTAGGACCGCCGCGATGAGGTCGGGCGTCACGGTGCCGTCGCCGACCGAATAGCGGAAGATGATGGCGCCGATCACGGCGAGAGGCAGGTAGCCTGCGGTCACGACCGCGCCCACGATGGCTCCGTCGACCGGCGTCTCGGCGGCCGCGACACGACCCACGGCGACTCCCGCGAGACACAACAGGACGGGCGGGACGAGATAGAGCGCGGTCAAACCGTCCGCGCTCGCGATGAAGTTCTCGACGCGGACGCCGCCGAGCGGCTGTGGAATCTCGGTTGCGACGAAGTGAGCGTTATAAAAGACCCAGCCGACGGCCTGCCACGCCGGGATCGGATCCCCGCCGAAGAGGTCGGCGATGAAGTTGAACGCCTCCAGCCGCTCCTCGATCTGCCCCCGCTGGGTGAGATAGACGGCTAGATATCCGAGGAGGTAGGCCCCGACGCCGGCGGCTGCGGCGGCGGCAACGCTGCGCGTTTCGAGATCACTCGTGCGTGACATGACGAGGGGTCGATGGCCCACTCGTAAGTGCTTGGTGGCTTGCGGCCGTCACCTCACCCGTCACGGTCCCACGCGTCGTCGATCGTGTCGGCGTCGCCCGCGCCGCCCTCGACGCTCTCCTCCCACTCCCGGTGGCTGATCGTGTACCGTATGGCGTCGTGAACGCTCCCGTCGAAGAACTGCAGATGGTTCCGGAGTCGTCCCTCACGACGACCGTCGAACCGGTCGACGTAGCCCTCTACTGCTCGTCGGGAGGCATCGTTGTCGGCATGAATGGCGATGACGACGAGGTCGAGGTCGAGATCCGTGAAGGCGACCTCGAGCAGCGCGGCGGCGCGTTCGGCGGAGTAGCCACGCCCCCAGAACCGCCTTCGGAGCCACGTGCCGATCTCCGCCGTTCGTCGGTCCCAGTCACACTCCAGCCCGCAGAGCCCGGCGAACTCGCTCGCCCCGGGCTCACCCTCCCGGGGCCGGATCACGTACTCGGCCGCCTCCCCGGCCTCACGTCGATCGCGTGCCTGCTCGAGGAACTCGCGGGTCTCCATTTTGGTGTCGTGGGGACTCCAGTGTACGTATCGAGTCACCTCCTCGATCCCCGGATCCGACGAACAGATGCGATAACACCGGTCCAGATCGACCTCATCGGGACGACACGGGGTCAACTCGAGCCGCTCCGTCTCGATTCGCTCGGGAAACATACGCGCTCCTCGGGCGCCATCGGATAAAACGCTCGCCCGGCACGTGTCGGCGTCCAACCGTTCTTCGGGCATCCAGTCATCGGGACGAGACGTTCGATCATGACGCACATATCCGGGGAGGAGCTGCGGAGCAGACTCGACGGGGCGGACGCCGACTCCGTTCGCCTGTTCGATTCGGATGCGATGACCGTCGGACTCAAACGATACGGCGAGGAAACGGCGAGAGCGAAGGGGGCACGCAAACGCGCCGAGGACGATCTTTACTACGTCCTTGGGGGAACGGCCAAGATGAAAGTCGGGGAAGAGATCCATTCCGTCGCTGCAGGCGACCTGCTCTACGTTTCTCGGGGCGAAGCTCACGACATCGTCGAGACGGACGGCGAGGTCACGGTCCTCAAGATGTTCGGGAACGAGCGGCTCGGACGCGGGAGGGGACCCTCACTCGGGCGGTCGAGACGGTGTCGGCGACGGTCCGTCGGTCCCGTCCTCGCGGCGGTCACTCCTCGACGGGCGGCGCCGGCACGCCGTCGTTCTCGCGGTCGAGCTCGAACGTCCGCCGGAGCTCGGCGATCCGGTCGCGAATGTCCGCGGCGAGTTCGAACTCCAGGTTGCTCGCCGCCTCGTTCATCTTCGCCTCCAACGCCTCGATCCGCGCCTCCGCCTCCGACTCGCTTTCGACGTCGCCGACGCTCACGCCGCTCGTGTCAGTCTTCGACCCGGGCAGGTTCGTCTCGCCGACCGGCTTGTCGATGGTCGTCGCCTCGTAGCCGTGTTCCTCGTTGTACTCGAGCTGGATCTCCCGGCGACGCTGGGTCTCCTCGATCGCCGCCGCCATGGAGTCGGTAACCCGGTCGGCGTAGAGGACGACCTCGCCGTTGACGTTGCGGGCGGCCCGCCCCATCGTCTGGACGAGCGTCGTCGTCGAGCGGAGGAAGCCCTCCTGGTCGGCGTCGAGGATCGCGACGAGGCTCACCTCGGGGATGTCGAGCCCCTCCCGGAGCAGGTTGATCCCGACGAGTACGTCGATGGTGCCGAGCCGAAGGTCGCGGATGATCTCGTGGCGCTCCAGAGTGTCCGTCTCGTCGTGCATGTACGCGACGTCGACCCCGGCCCCCTCGAAGTACTCCGTGAGGTCCTCGGCCATCCGCTTCGTCAGCGTCGTCACGAGGACGCGCTCGTCCCGCTCGATCCGCTCGTCGACGCGGTCCAGCAGGTCCTCGACCTGCCCGGTCGCCTCCGTCACCTCGACTTTCGGATCGACGAGGTGGGTCGGCCGGACGATCTGTTCGACGATCCGGTCGGAGACCTCCCGCTCGTGGTCGGCGGGCGTCGCCGAGACGAACAGCGTGCGGTCCGTCTTCGCCTCGAACTCCTCGAAGGTGAGCGGCCGGTTGTCGTAGGCGGTCGGCAGGCGGAATCCGTTCTCGACCAGCGAGTCCTTCCGGGACTTGTCACCCTCGTACTGTCCCTTTATCTGCGGGATCGTCTGGTGGGACTCGTCGATGACACAGAGGAAGTCGTCGGGGAAGTAATCGAGCAGCGTGTAGGGCGCGTCGCCCGGCTCGCGGTCGTCCATGTGCACCGAGTAGTTCTCGATGCCCGAACAGTAGCCCGCCTCCCGAAGCATCTCGACGTCGAAGGTCGTCCGCTCCTCGATGCGCTGGGCGGCGACGAGGTCGCCCTGGCGCTCGAAGTGGCGCACGCGCTTTTCCATCAGGTCCTCGATCTCCGCGATGGCACGCTCCAGCTTCTCGTCGGGGATCGAGTAGTGCTCGGCCGGATGGATCATCGCCGCCGGCTCCTCGCTCACCACCGCCCCCTTCATCGGATCGACTTTCACCATTCGGTCGATCTCGTCGCCCCACAGCTCGACGCGAACCGCGTACCGGCCGTACATCGGATAGATCTCGACCGTATCGCCGCGAACCCGGAAGGTCCCCTGCGTGAAGTCGACGTCGTTGCGCTCGTAGTTGAGGTCCACCAGCCGGGTTAAAAGCGCCTCGCGGCCGATCTCCTGTCCGACCTCGATCTCCAGCGCCATCTCGCGGTAGTTCGCGGGATCGCCGAGCCCGTAGATGGCCGACACGGAGGCGACGACGATGACGTCGTCGCGGGTGAGAAGCGACCGCGTCGCGGAGTGCCGGAGACGATCGATCTCCTCATTGATCGACATCTCCTTGTCGATGAACGTGTCCGTCTGTTCGACGTACGCCTCCGGCTGGTAGTAGTCGTAGTAGGAGACGAAATACTCCACCGCGTTGTCCGGGAACAGCTCCCGGAACTCCTCGTAGAGCTGGGCGGCGAGCGTCTTGTTGTGTGCCAACACGAGGGTGGGCTGATCGAGCCGCTCGGCGACCCACGAGACGGTGTTGGTCTTGCCCGATCCCGTCACCCCGAGCAGGGTCTGTTTTTTCGCGCCGAACTCGAACCCCTCGACCAGCTCCGCGATGGCGTCGGGCTGGTCGCCAGCGGGCTCGAACGGGGCATCGACGCGGAGGGATCGGTCTACGGTCGGACGGTCCTCCGAGAGGGGGGAGTCGGCGTCGCTCACGATGGGAGTCGTTGGCGGCGCAGCCACTTGAGCGGCGCGCCCCGACGGCTCATCCGGCCGGGTCGCCGCCGTCGGGGGCGCGGACATCCGCTCCCTCCCCGCCGGCGACATCCGTCCTCTCCCCGCCGGCGACGTCCTCCGTCTCATCGCCGGCAACGTCCGCCCTCTCGCCGGAAGCGACCTCCAGCTCCTGGCCGCCCGTGGCGACGTCCGCCTCGTCGTCGTCGACGGCTCCCCACTCACCCCCCGTCTCCTCGTGTACTTGGATCACGTTCAGCTCGTCCGAGAGCCGGGACGCCAGCTCGACGACCATCGCAACGACGAGCGGGCCGGCGATGATGCCGATCGGACCCACGGTGAGCACGCCACCGACGAAGCCGATGAAGTAGAGCGTGGAGGGTAACGACGCGGTCTCGGCGGCGAGCCGCGGACGGATCAACACGTCCGGCGCGGCCGCGATCGTGACCCCACCGACGACGAGGATCCCGATCGCCCTCGCGACGTCGCCGAGCATGAGTTCGTAGCCCGTGAGCCCGACGACGAGCAGGCTCGGTCCGAGGACCGGGACGAACTGGAGGACGCCGGCGAGCGTCGCCAGCGCGATCGGCGAGGGATACCCGAACGTGAAAAACACCGGCAACGCGAGCCCGAACGTCGCGACGCCGGTCGCCAGCTGCACGACGTAGAGCCCGTAGAGGGTCCGGCTGGCGCGTTCGTGTAGCGCCACCGCGAGGTCCCGGTGTCCCGGCGGCACGAGCGCGAGCGTTGCCCGGCGCGTCCGCGATTCGTGATACAACAGGCCGTAGACGACGAACGCAAACAGGATGAGCTTGATCAGAAGTACCGGTGCGGCGGACGCGACGGCGGTTCCGGCGGCGATCAGCGACTCGACGACGACGGTCGTCACCTCCTCGGTGACGACGACGTACTCGAACTCGTGAAACGTCAGCGTCACCGACTCCGGGATCGATTCGAGAAAGACGATCGCGTCGTCGATCCGGACGACGAGCACCAGCGCGAAGGGAACGATCAGGAGCCCGACCGCGAAGAACGCCGCGAGGGAGGCCAATCCGGCCGAGAGCCGCCGGGAGAGGCCACGGCGACGCAGGCGCCGACGGACGGGACCGAGCACGTACGCGACCGTCATCGCGAAAAACACCGTCGCGATCACCTCGCTGAGAAGCAGCACCGCGGCTGCAGCCGCGAGCACCATCGCCCCGCCGAGGACGTACCGTCGGTCGGTCATGCCCGTCCACACGACGGCCGTGGATTAAAAGGCCGCGCCGCCGGCGTCACCGTCCCGCTCGCCACACGCCCTGTTCGGCGTCGAGCCACGCGACGACGGCGACGTGCGGCAGCGTCAGCGCCGCGATGGCGACGAGCGAAACCGCGAGCAGGTCGCCGCCGGAGGCGACCCCCGCCGGCACCGCGAGCGCCACGGCGACGACGACGAGGAAGCCGCCGAGCGTGAGGGGGGCCGCGTCGCGGGCGAATCGGACGAGCGCGGCGCCCGGCTCGCCGCGGGCCATGGCCGCCGCACCCCGCTCATCGACGAGGATCAGCCGGCCGACGTGTCTGAGCGCGTGCCACGCGCCGAAGTAGACGCCGACGGCGAAGACGGGCGCCGCGAGGACGAACCACGCCCACAGAACTGCAGTCTCCCCGACGTCTCGGATCCATCCCCGTCGGGAGGCCCCCTGCCGTACCCGCCCGTAGCCGATCACCGCAGAGAGGAGGGTCGCGGCGGCCATCGCCCCGCCGACGCCGAACCGGACGACGTCGGCAAAGAGGGGGTCGACCGCGGCGCTCGCCGCGGCGGCGTCAACGACGAACAGCCCGACCACCCACTCCGCGACGAGCCGGTACTCTGCAGGCTGTGCGACGAGCGGCACGCCCATGGGGAGCCCGCCGCGGACGAAGCCGGTCAGGACGCGCTCGGCCGGCGTCCGGAGGTGGTCGACGCCCGCGACGGTGAGCGCCGCCACGTCGCCCTGTCCCCAGTGAGCCCACGTCAGCAGAACGAACCCGACGAAGGCGGCGACGGGAGCGAGAAAGAACGCGACGACGACGAGCCCGCCGAGGACGGCGTAGACGACGGAGACGACGACGATCGACCGGCGGAGCGAGCTTGCGGCCGCCCGGAACGGCACGAGATGGTCCACGGCTCCGTGGGCCATCCCGACCGAGAGGGTCCCCGCGGCGAACGCGACGAGGCCGATTTCCACCGGAAACGAGGGGGTTACGGCGGCGATCGGGAGCGCCAGGAGGAACGCGATCGCGGGGAGCCGTGCGAACAGGCGGTCCACCTCGCGGGTCGCCGACCGGCGCGTGGACGGCCCGGGTCCCGCCTCGGCCATCCCGGAGGTCGTCTCAGTCATCTCGAAGACTACCGCGGTCGGACGGAACCTGATCGGCGTCCGAACGCGCATCGGGATCGCCGCCGGCCGGGTCGAGCCGGTCGAGCACGGCGGACCAGGCGGTCCGCCGGCGGTCGTTCCAGTCGAGCACCCACTCGAAGAGGATGAGCCCGTTGACCGTCATGAGGCTCGCGGACGCGAAGAAAAGCGCCTCCTCGATCGGCAGGCCCAGCGGAGCGATGCCGGTCGTGAACTCCGTGGAGATGACCCACGTCCCCATCCCGATGGCGATCCGATCGACGATCCAGAAGTAGACCGACGGCACGAGCGTCGCCGTCAGCCACATGCGCGGGGTGCGGATCAGGTACCCACCCCCGACGCTCCACTGGAGGGCGATCACGGGGCCGACCCACGCGATCAGGCCGCCGAGGTATCGGTAGGACGTATCAAGCGTGACCAGCCACAGCCCGAGCACGCAGAGCCCGAGACCGACGACGACGCCGGCGATCCGGGGCGCCCTCGCGAAGTCGCCGTCGCGGAACGTCGGATCGAAGCCGATCCGGTGGAGCAGGAACGCGACGATCAGCGTCTGGATCGCGAAGTAGAGGTACTCGCCGAGCGGAATGGCGAGTGCCCGGACCAGCACCGCACCGTCGCCGTACCACCAGACGCCCGTGCGGATCATGTAGCTTCCCCACGGGGTCGTGTAGGCGAACGCGATGGCGACGAGGATCGCGATGCCGACCGCCGACCGCCGGCGTCTGACCCGATCGTATCGAGGGGCGAGATACCACGCCACAAGCAGCGGCGGGAGGCTAAACAGGAGATGGAACTGGAGATACGTGAGGGTCGGGATCACCGCACCACCCCGGCGATGGCGACCATACGTTACCCTTTGCTCCTGATCCTTTTAAATACATACCCGATCACTGTCGGACATCGCCCGACTGGAGCGGGATCCGGCGGCCGTCTATCGCTCCTTCGGGAGCACCCGGTAGCCCTCGAGGACCCTTCCGAGCCGGAACATCGAGGCGACGACGGCGTCACAGGCCGACCGCACGGCGGGTTTCGGCATGAAGCCGATGGAGAGCCCCGCCACCTCCAGCATCGGAAGGTCGTTCGCGCCGTCGCCGACCGCCACGGTCGCCTCCATGGGCACGCCGAGCTCGGCGGCGAGGTCAGCTAACGCGTCGTTCTTCGTCCCCTCGATGAGCGGGCCCTCGGCGTCACCCGTGAGCGCGCCCCCCGAAAGCGGCAGCCGATTGGCGACGATCGTGTCGGCCTCGACGCCCTCCTTCGCCAGCGCGCGCTCCACGCCGCGCTCGAAGCCGCCTGTGAGCACCGCGACGTGGTGACCTTCCGCCTGCAATCGCTCGATGAGCCGTCCCGCACCCGGACGCAGGGTCACCGCGTCGTAGGCGTCCTCGACCGCCTCCTCGTCGAGCCCGCCGAGCAGTTCTGCGCGTCGGTAGAGGCTCTCGGCGTAGCTCAACTCGTCGTTCATCGCCCGTTCGGTGATCTCCGCCACCTCGTCGGCGACGCCCGCGCGTTCGGCGAGCAGCACCGTCATCTCCGAGTCCGAGAGCGTCCCGTCGAAGTCGAACGCGATCAGTCGCATATGGCCGAGTTGCGCTCCGGCCGCATTATAAGTGCACGATCCACCTACCGCTCGGGCATCACCGGTGGCCGCCCGCCTCGTCCCGGTGATCTTTTGGGTTCGCCGGGCGGAACCCGAGACATGAACCGTGCGGCGCTCGACGTCGAGGACCTGCTGAAGGTCGTGCTCGGGCTCGTCATCGTCTGGCTTCTGCTGGAGATCATCAATAGCCTGTTGAGCATTACCATGACCATCTTTCGCACGCTTCCGACGCTCATCGGGCTCACGATCGTCGTCCTGATCGTGTTATGGCTCACCGATCGAATTTGAGCCGATGTTCAGCCTCAACGTCCCGTTGCCGCCCGCCGTCGACCGTCTCGCGGTCGATCTCCACCCGAAACTGAGGGGGTTCGATCGCGTCCGCGAGCGCCACACGCTCGTGGCGAAACGGTTCGGCGTCGACGACGTCCCCGGCGCCCGATCGGGTCGCAGGCCGGACTCCGACGGCCACGGAGCGGGCTCCAAGGACGTCGCGCTCGCGAGGCTCCGCGAGGAGCTTCACCCCCTGCTCGCCGGAACCGACCCCTTCGACGCCGCGATCACGCGGATCGATGCCTTCGACCGTCCCGCCCGCGGGCCCGACCCCGTGGTCTATCTCGCCGTCGAAAGCGACGCGTTGGCCCGGATCCATCGCCGGCTCTGTGCCGCCTTCGACCCCGTCGACGGGATCGAGGGCGACGCCTACGTCCCGCACGTGACGCTCGCACGTGGCGGATCGTCGGAGGCCGTCGCGTCGCTGGTCGACGTGCCCATCGATCCGATCGAGTGGCGGGTCCACGAGCTCGAGCTGTACGACTCGGAGTTTCGGGAGGTCGCCGGCCGGATGGCGCTCTAACGGGGCTCGGCTTCGTCGTCAGCCCTACCGTTCCGTCACGCGCATCGGCACCGGATGGTTCGGATGCATCGTCAGCGACCCGCGCAGGGAGAGTTCGGGGCCCTCATACTCGAGGCGATGCTGTGAGCAGACGCGCGCGAGGATCAGCTTCGCCTCCATGAGCGAGAACGCCTTCCCGATGCAGTGGCGCGGCCCGCCGCCGAACGGGAAGAAGGCGAAGCGCGGGCGTTCGCTTCGGCGTTCGGGACGCCAGCGGCCGGGGTCGAACGTTTCGGGATCATCGTACCAGCGCGGCGACCGATGGACGACCCACTGCGGCAGCATGATCGCGGCGCCCTCGGGGATCCGGTAGCCGGCGAGCTTCACGTCGAGTTTCGGCTCCCGAAACATCGTGTAGACGGGCGGGTAGAGCCGCATCGCCTCGTTGAGCACTCGTTCGGTGTCCTGCATCTCCCGAGCGTCGCTCGCGTCCGGCGGGCCGTCCACGACCGCGGCATCGGCCTCGGCCTCCACCCGTTCGCGGACCTTCGGGTGCTCCGAGAGCAGATAGAAGGTGTAGGTGAGCGTGAGAGCGGTCGTGTCGTGGCCGGCGAGCAACATCGTCACCAGCTCGTCTCTGAGGTTCTTCTCGGTCTGTTCGCCCCGGTCATACGCGCGCAAGAGCACCGACAGGAGGTCCATCGGCAGGTCGCCGTCGGCGTCTCCGGCCGGTCCCCGAACGGCGACGCCCTCCGACCCCGCCGGATCCACGCTCGGATCCCGTTCGGTGCCGCGGCGTCGCGCGACGATCCCGTCGATGACCTCCTCCAGCGTTTCGATGGCAGCATCGAACTCGCGGTTCTCGCGTGTCGGCACCCAGTTCGGGATCAGAAAACGCCGCGGGTCGGGCTCGAAGCGCGCCCCGAGCGGCTCGAGGTTCTCCTGGACCGTCCGGACCTCCTCCTCGCTGATGTCCGACCCGAACATCGCGGAGACGATGATGCGCACCGTGAGCCGGGCGACCTCCAGCTGGACGTCGACGACCTCGCTCGGCTCCCAGCCGGCGATCTGCTCGTCGGTGTGTCCGACCATCGTCCCCGCGAGCGCGCCGATCCGGCGGGTATGAAACGAGGGGTTGGCGAGTCGACGCTGGCGTTCCCACGTCTCCCCCTCGCTCATCAGGAGTCCGTCGCCGAGCAGCGTCCGGATCGCGTCGTCGCCGAACGCCGGCTTGCGGTATCTCGCGGCGTCCGCAACGAGGACGCGTTCCACGTCGCGAGGATTCGTGAGCATGTACGTCTCCAGCGGTCCGAGGTCGAACCGGACCACGTCGCCGTAGCTGTCGGCGCACGCACGCATGAAGGTGAACGGGTCGTCGGCGTACTGTCGGCCGTTGCCGAACAGCGGATCGCCGATCGGCCCCGGAGGCCTCACGGACATACGAGAACTGAGGGTTGTGGCGGGTTAAACGTTCGGCGGCGGTCGATCGACGGCGGTCGGAGCGTGTCCGCCGACCCGTCGTCGGAGCGTTCAAATTCGTTCGACGGCTACCGTCGGGTGATGGATGCCGCGACCGTTCGGGAACGTGCCGCCGAGCTGCCGCGGGAGCCGGGCGTCTACCGGTTCCGATCGGAAGGAACGACGCTGTACGTCGGGAAGGCGGTCGACCTCCGGGCGCGTGTACGGTCCTATGCGGATCCACGGTCCGGGCGCATTCGCGGCATGGTCGAACGTGCGGACGGGATCGAGTTCGCCGTGACGGACACCGAGACGCAGGCGCTGCTGCTCGAGGCGAACCTCATCAAGCGGTTCCAGCCGCGATTCAACGTCCGGCTCAAAGACGACAAGTCCTACCCGTTGGTCGCGTTCACGGATCACGAGGTCCCCCGGATAGAGGTGACACGGGATCCGGAGGAGGGAGCCGTCGCCTTCGGCCCGTTCACGAGCAAGGGGCGCGTCGAGACCGTCGTGAAGGCGGTCCGGGAAGTCTACCGGCTGCGCGGCTGTTCGGACCACAAGTACGCCGACCGCGACCGGCCCTGTCTCGACTACGAGATGGGGATCTGCTCGGCGCCGTGTACGGCCGAGATCGACGCCGAGGAGTACGCCGAGGACGTGGCGGCCGCACGACGATTCTTCGAGGGCGAGACGGGCGTCCTCGCCGATCCGATCCGCCGCCGGATGGAGGCCGCGGCGGAGGAGGCGGCCTTCGAACGCGCCGCGACGCTTCGCGATCGGCTCGAGGCGATCGAGTCGTTCCACGGCGACGGCGGGGCGGCCGTGGCGGATCGGTCCGACGACCGCACGGTCGACGTCCTGGCCGCCGCCGTCGAGGGGAACGTCGCCCGGGTCGCACGGCTCCACAGCGAGCGTGGACAGCTCGTCGACCGGAGCCGGCATCGACTCGACGCCGCGGACGGGGACGGCGGAACGGGCGACGTCGGCGACGACGTGAACACCCCTGCAGCGGTGCTGTCGGCGTTCCTGACGCAGTACTACGCCGAACGCGAGTTCCCTGACGCCGTCCTGCTCGCGGAGCGTCCAGACGAGCCGGAGGTCGTCGAGTGGCTGGAACGTGAGGGCGTCTCCGTCCGCGTTCCCGGGGCAGGCCGTGAGGCAAAGCTCGTCGAACTGGCTCTCAAGAACGCGCGAAAGCGTGACGGTCGAAACGACCCGATCGCCGCCCTCGGCGACCGTCTCGGGATCGGACGGCCGTCCCGGATCGAGGGGTTCGACGTGAGCCACACCGGCGGGAAGGCGGCGGTCGGCTCGAACGTCTGCTTCGTCGACGGGAGCGCACGGACGGCGGACTATCGGCGAAAGCGACTCGCCGACCGCAACGACGACTACGCGAACATGCGCGAGCTGGTTCGGTGGCGGAGCGAACGCGCCGTCGAGGGACGGGACGACCGACCCGATCCGGACCTGCTTTTGATCGACGGCGGGGACGGCCAGTTGGAAGCCGCACGGGACGCGCTCGCGGAGACGGGCTGGGACGTGCCGGTCATCGCACTGGCGAAGTCGGAGGAACTGGTGATCAGCCCGACCGGACCGCTTCGATGGCCCGACGAGGCCGCCGAGTTACACCTGCTTCAGCGCGTCCGCGACGAGGCGCACCGGTTCGCGGTGCAGTACCACCAGACGCTTCGCGACGAGGTGCGGACGGTCCTCGATGACGTTCCCGGCGTCGGTCCGGCGACGCGAAAGCGCCTGCTCGGTCGGTTCGGATCGGTGGAGAACGTTCGCGCAGCGTCGACGGACGATCTGACCGACGTCGAGGGCATCGGCGAGATCACCGCCCGTCGGATCGCCGACCGGCTCTGACGACGCCCGTGTGGCAGCGCGGGACGAGGTCCGTATCGTGGGCTTGCAGGCGGCGAGCCGCTCCCGGAACGACCGCCGCACGACTGCCTCCCGTTCCGGGACCCCTCTCAGGTCACGGAGGGTCTGGCCGCGGCATCGCTGATAAATCGTTGCTCGTCGTGACCGCGTCGGTCCCGTAGACCGTGCGAACGCGAGATTCGACGGCGACACCGGACGTTATAACGGTGGGTTCCGACACGTTCTCCATGGATCAGATCTCCTTCGGCACGGACGGCTGGCGGGCGACGCTCGACGTATTCACGGACGAGCGCGTACGGATCGTCGGACAGGCAGTTGCGGACCATCTCGATGCAGCCGGCCACGGCGAGCCGGTTGCCGTCGGCTACGACGCCCGTGAGACGTCGGAGGGCTTCGCCGAGAGCCTCGCTGAAGTGCTCGCCGGAAACGGCTTCGACGTGCTGTTGCCCGAACGCGACGTCCCGACGCCGACGGTCGCGTACGCCATCGTCGCGGAGGGGCTCGCCGGCGCCTGCATGGTCACCGCCTCCCACAACCCGCCCGAGTACAACGGCGTGAAATTCATCCCGAGCGACGGCGCTCCCGCGCTCCCCGAGGTGACCGAGGACGTCGTGTCACGGCTCGCGGAGCCGGACCTCCGTCCGGAAGCGGAACGGGGCGAGATCCGGCAGCACGACTTCATTACGCCCCACGCCGAGGCGGCCCGGGAGCTCGTCGGTGCGGACCTCTCCGGGCTCACGGTCGCGTACGACGCCATGCACGGCAGCGGCCGCGGCGTGACCGACGCCCTGTTGGAGGCGGCCGGTGCCGAGGTAAGGCGAATCCGCTGCGAGGAGGACCCGACGTTCGGCGGCGAGCCGCCGGAGCCGAACGCCGAACATCTCGACGAATTGGCGGCAACGGTGGCCGAAGGGGACGTCGACTTGGGGGTCGCCAACGACGGCGACGCCGACCGAATCGCGGTCTGTACGCCCGACCGCGGCGTCCTCGACGCCAACCTGTTTTATGTTGCCTGTTACGACCGCCTGCTGGAGAGCGACTCCGGCCCCGCGATCCGGACCGTCTCGACCACGTTCCTCGTCGATCGACTCGCCGAGGCACACGACGAGGAGGTTTTCGAGACGCCGGTCGGGTTCAAGTGGGTCGCGGAGGCGATGAAGGAACACGACGCGCTCTTCGGCGGCGAGGAGTCGGGGGGATTCACCCTCCGCGGGCACGTCCGCGAGAAGGACGGCGTGCTGATGGCGTTGCTGGCGGGCGCCGCGGAGGCCGCCGAGCCGTTCGACGAGCGCGTCGACCGGATCCTCGACGAGCACGGCCACATCGCGGCCGACAAGATCTCCGTCGACTGCCCCGACGACCGGAAGGCGGGCGTTCTCGACGAGCTGGAGGACCACATTCCCGAGACCGTCGCCGGCCACGCGGTCGCGAAGGTCGTCACGCTCGACGGCTTCAAGCTGCTTTTGAAGAACGGTTCGTGGCTGCTCGTGCGCCCGTCCGGAACCGAGCCCGTGTTGCGCGTCTACGCGGAGGCCACCGACGAGGCCGCCGTCGAGAGGCTGCTCGCGGCGGGACGCGAGGTCGTCGAGCCGCTCGTTTGAACCGTCCGCCTGATCTCGCACGTTCGCGCGCGGGCGAGCATGATTGGGTGGCTTTTTAGGTGATACCGCCGTAGCCCGTCGTATATGTTCAAGGCCATCGTGAGCGCGTCGACGCTACAGGACGCGCTCGACTCGGTGAGCGTGCTGGTCGACGAGTGTAAGATCCGCCTGAACGAGGAGGAGCTCTCGATCCGTGCCGTCGACCCCGCCAACGTCGGCATGGTCGATCTCACCCTCGAGGCCGCCGCCTTCGAGTCCTATCAGGCCGACGGCGGGGTCATCGGCGTCAACCTCGCACGCTTGGAGGACATCGCCGGGATGGCCAACTCCGGGGACCTCGTCCACCTCGAGCTCGACGAGGAGACTCGCAAGCTCCACATCGAAGTCGACGGCCTCTCGTACACCCTCGCGCTCATCGATCCCGACTCGATCCGCCAGGAGCCCGACATCCCCGAGCTCGACCTCCCCGCCGAGATCGTCGTCGAGGGCGCTCAGCTCAACCGCGGCGTGAAGGCGGCCGACATGGTCTCCGACCACATCCGTCTCCGCGTCGACGAAGCCGAGGAGGCGTTCTCCATCGAAGCCGAGGGCGACACCGACGACGTCGACCTCAAGCTCACTCGCGAGGACCTCATCGCGTTCACCGCCGGCCCCGCCGACTCGCTGTTCTCGCTCGACTACCTCAAGGACATGAACAAGGCGATCCCCTCCGACGCCGAGGTCACCGTCGAACTCGGCGAGGAGTTCCCCGTCAAGCTCCACTACGGCTTCGCCGAGGGATTGGGGCAGGTGACGTACATGCTCGCTCCCCGCATCCAAAGCGACTGACCGCCGACGAAGCGGTCGATCGCCGACGAAGCGACCAACGAGGGTCTCGCTCCCGGCGTGCGGCCCGCAGTGACCCGTCAGCGACGGCCGGAACACGAACCGTCCTCGTTCCTCTCAGTTCACATCGGTCGACGATCCCCCGCGCGGACGAAACACGGCCGCCACGGGCACGAGCAGCAGCGCGCCAAGCAGGAACGGCGAGGCGTACGCGACCGTGTAGAGGACGGCCATAAGGGGCGGTCCGACGGTTCGTCCCAGGCTCGACGCGCCCTGCGTCACGCCGAAGGCGGCTCCCTGCTCGTCGGGGCCGGCACCCGTGGAGACAAGCGTCGCCAGCGAGACGTTCACCAGGGCGTTCCCGAGCGAGAGACCGGCGAGCACAACGAGCAGCGCGAGAAGCGGGCCGGTGACCCAATCGGGACCCCCGAGCGCGAGGCTCCGCCCGATCCGATCGGTGACGGGGAGCGCGGCGAGCGCCCCCGCGAGGACGACCGCGCCCGCGCCGGCGAGCGTTCGTGAGGGGACCACCCTCGAGAGCCGCCCGACGAGGACGCCCTGATTGATCGCGCCGAGGACGCCGAGGTAACTCAGAAGGAAGGCAGCGGCGGTCGCATCGTAGCCGAACCGGTCGGCGACGTACGGGATGAACATCACCTGCACCCCCGCGAACGCGACCGCGACGAGGAAGTACGCGATCGTCAGTGGACGCAGCGTGGTCGACGCGAGCGCCGCGCGGAACGTCCCGACGATGGTCGTGCGCTTGCTCGCCGGACGATTGCGACGTGGCTCCTCCAGAAACAGCAGGCCGGCGACCACGGCCAGCAGGCTCATGCCGGCCGCGGCGAAGCTCGGCAGCGAGTAGGGGGTCGCCGGAACGAACGCGGGAAACAGCGCGTCCGCGCGGGTGACGACCGTATCGGCCGCGAGGAGGCCGCCGATCGCCGGTCCGAAGACGAATCCGAGCGCGAAGGCGGCGCCGATCAGTCCGAGCGTCTCGGCCCGACGCTCCCGCGGCGTGATGTCTGCGACGTACGCCTGCGCGGCCGCGATGTTCCCGCCCATCGCGCCCGCGAGCACCCTGGAGGCGAACAGCGTCGCCAGCGCGGCCCCGGTCCCGAACGCCGTACCCGCCTCGCCGGCGAAGCCGAAGACGGTCCACGCGATCGCCGCCGCCGACAACGACACGAGGAGGATCGGCCGGCGGCCGTATCGATCCGAGAGTCGACCGAGGTACGGCGCCGAGATGAACTGTGCGAGCGAGTAGGAGGCGGCCAACAGCCCGATGAACGCGTCGCTGACGCCGAACGAGCGCACATAAAAGGGGAGGATCGGGATCACGATCCCGAACCCGACTAGGTCGATGAAGACGACCGCGATCACGACCGCGAGCGCCCGGCGAGGGTTCGAGACGACGGGCGAGGCGGGGGAGTCGCCCTCGGCGTTCTCGCCGCCACCTCCGCCGATGCCGTCACCGTCGCCCTCGTCGCCATCCCCCCCATCCACCTCGTCGACCGCGTCGGGCAACGAGGCGGCGCCCGCTTCGGGATGGGTCACGGTGGGAGGTGGCCCCGATGGGGGTTAAAAGGGTCGTCGCGGTCGCTTCGGCGCATCATGTACGGGTCGATCGGCGGCCGTGTCACCGATAGCGCTCGATGACGCGTTTCGCGGCCTGTCCCTTCTCCTTCCAACCGTAGCCCTCCTCGTAGACGTGGCGTTTCCGCTCGACGAGCTCCTCGGGCGTCGACTCCTCGAAGCCGCCGCGATCCCACGCGCCGGAATCCCGAAGCCACTCGACGACGTTCTCCTTCGTCTCGGGCCACGATAGCCCGACCATCTCGTACCAGGCGATCATCGCGAAGACGGCGTTGTCGTGACAGCCCGGGACGGAGCCGTGGGTATAGACCGTTCGCATCGGCTCGCGGGTCGGCTCCGAGACGAGCTCCTTGAACTCGGCGGCGGTCAACAGCCGGAGGACGTCGCCCTCGCGAACGACGCGCTGTTCGCGTTCGAGCGCGCCGAGCGCGGCTTTATGAAGGCCGCCCCACGTGCCGTGGACTGCCGCCCGTAGCTCCGGCTCCGTTACCCCGTCGGCCTCCCGTGTGAGGACCGCCAACAGGTCCGTGTACGCCTTCTCGATGGTCGGCCAGCTCACCCCCTCGAACTCGCAGTCGGCGTCGTGGAGGCTGTTGGTCGTTCGACAGCCGGGACACGGGTAGCGGAACGTCGGCACGACTCATCGGTGGGTGGCGGCCGAAGTTAGGGTTTTCGCGACGCGGTCGTGGTCGACGGCGGATCGGGGCGGAATTCGACGCGCGACGAATCCGGATACCGACGAACGGGGCACGCCACCGTCCGTTCCGAAACGTTTACTCGGGGGCCGGCCGCGTTTTCACGTGATATGACGAAAGTTAGCGTCGTCGGCGCCGCGGGCACCGTCGGTGCCGCGGCCGGCTACAACCTCGCACTGCGTGACGTCGTGGACGAACTCGTCTTCGTCGACATTCCCGACCAACGGGAGACGACCATCGGTCAGGCGGCCGACACGAATCACGGGGTCGCCTACGACTCGAACACGACCGTCCGACAGGGCGAGTACGAGGACACCGCGGGCTCGGACGTCGTCGTGATCACGGCCGGGATCCCCCGACGGGAGGGACAGACGCGGATCGACCTAGCCGGCGACAACGCACCGATCATGGAGGACATCGGCTCACAGCTGGCCGAGCACAACGACGACTTCGTCACCGTCACCACCTCGAACCCCGTCGACCTGCTCAACCGCCACCTCTACGAGGTCGGCGATCGCGACCGACAGCAGGTCGTCGGCTTCGGCGGCCGGCTCGACTCCGCACGCTTCCGCTACGTGCTCTCCGAGCGCGTCGACGCGCCGGTGAAGAACGTCGAGGCGACGATCCTCGGCGAGCACGGCGACGCGCAGGCGCCCGTCTTCTCGAAGGTCCGCGTGAACGGCCGCGACCCGTCCTTCGACGCCGACGAGAAGGAGGAGATCCTGGGGGACCTCCAGGAGTCCGCAATGGACGTCATCAGCCGCAAGGGCGCCACGCAGTGGGGTCCGGCGACGGGCGTCGCACACACGGTCGAGGCGATCCTGAACGACACCGGCGAGGTGCTCCCCTGCTCCGTCGTCCTCGACGGCGAGTACGGCTACGACGACACTGCCATCGGCGTTCCCGCCAAGCTCGGCTCGAACGGCGTCGAGGAGATAATCGAGTGGGACCTCGACGACTACGAGTCCGAGCTGCTCGACGAGGCCGCCGAGAAGCTCTCCGAGCAGTACGCGAAGATCGCGTAGGGCGAACGGATCTCCGCCGTCCGGAACGCGTCGCACGCGACCGCCCCACACCCGACTTTTATATCCGATGCCGCGGCCAGAACCCCCGTGACCTGAGGACCGGTCCACGGCGGTCGAGGCGGGTGTGCGGCGCGCCGTCGTGGACACACGTCATGCGCCGCCTGTCAGCCCCCGGATCGAAACGATCGGTTCGCTTGACTCGATCGAACACCGATCGCTTTTGCGCTCCCGTGACGGAGTCCAGTCATGGTCAGGACCGTCGCCATCTCCGGAAGCCGCCGGGACGAGAGTACGACGCGTGCGGCGCTCCGCGTCGCGCTCGACGCCGCCGAGGACGCGGGTGCCGACGTCGAACTGCTCGATCTCGGCGCCGTCGACCTTCCCTTGTATCACCCCGACGAGGACGAACAGGGCGACAGCGAGCGCCTGAAGCGGCTCGTTCGTGAGGCCGACGGCGTGATCGTCGGTTCGCCGGTCTACCGCGGCTCCTACTCCTCGACGTTCAAGAACTTCCACGACTTCTGTGGCGCCGACGAGTACGAGAACACCGCGGTTGGGCTCCTGGCGACCGCCGGCGGCGGCTCCTACGGCGGTGCGCTCGAACACCTCCGCTCGACGTTCCGAAACGTCCACGCGTGGGTCGTTCCCCACGAGGTCGGGATCCCCGGTGCCTCGCGAGCCGTCGATGAGAACGGCATCGCCGACGAGGATCTCACGCGGCGAACGAAGGAACTGGGGCGAGTCGTCGTCGAACACGCCGAGCGAATGCGTGGGTAGCGCCCGCGCTTCGCGCCCGTGACGTCTCAGGCGTCCGCCAACAGCTCGACGAGCAGCGCGTTCTGTGCGTGCATCCGGTTTTCGGCCTGATCCCACACGAGCACGCGGTCGGACTCCATCACGTCGTCGGTGATCTCCTCGCCACGGTGGGCGGGCAGGCAGTGCATCACCCGTAGGTCCGTCCCCGAGAGCAGGTCGTCGTTGATCTGAAAGCCCTCGAAGGCGGCGAGCTTCTCCGCGCGCTGATCCTCCTGACCCATCGAGATCCAGACGTCGGTGTAGACGACGTCGGCGCCGTCGATCGCGGCCTCGGGATCGGTCGTCGGCTCGATCTCCGCGCCGCAGGCCGCCGCCCGCTCGAAGACGTCCGGGTCCATCCCGTAGTTGGCCGGCGTCGCCACCGAGACATCGATCCCGGCCATCGCCGCGCCGACGACGAACGACTGGCCGACGTTGTTGCCGTCACCGATCCACGCGACGTGTGCGTCCTCGCCGACCGTCTCGCGGATCGTGAGGAGGTCGGCGAGCGTCTGACACGGATGGGCGTCGTCGGTGAGCCCGTTTATTACGGGACAGTCGGCGTATTCGGCGAGCGTCTCGGCGTCGGCGTGATCGAACAGCCGCGCCATTACGACGTCGACGTAGCGGCCGAGGACGCGTGCGGTGTCCCTGAGCGGCTCGCCGTGACCGAGCTGGATGTCGTCGGGCCCGAGGAACATCGCGTGTCCACCGAGCCGGGTCATTCCCGTCTCGAAGGAGACGCGCGTCCGCGTCGAGGGCTTCTCGAAGATCATTCCGAGCGTTCGGTCGGTCAGTCGCGGAGCGGCCTCGCCGGCCTTCATCGCGGCGGCGTGGTCGAGTAGCGCGTCGAGTTCTGCGGGCGTCACGTCGTCGATGTCGAGGAAATCGTCGGTTTCGAGTGGCATGGATGTGAGTCTGGTTAGCGTCCGGGTGCTCAGTCCGCCAGGCGCTCCAGGCAGACGTCGTTCAGGACCGCGATCGCGTGGTCGAGATCCGAAAGCGGCAGCCGCTCGTCTGGCGCGTGATCCAGCTCGGAGTTGCCGGGTCCGTAGGTGACCATCGGGCAGTCCCACGCGGCCGCGTAGAGGTTCATGTCGCTCGTGCCCGTCTTTCGCAACAGGCGCACGTCGCCACCCTCCTTTCGGATCGCGACGCGAAACGCCCGTGCGAGGTCCGTTCGCGGGCTCTCCATCACGGGCGGCATCGGCTCGCCCCAGTGGACCGACCCGGTCGTCAGCTCGGCCTCCGCGAGCTCGTGGATCTCGTCGACCGGACGCGACGGGGGGACGCGGAGCTGGACGTCCATCGTCGCTTCCACGGCGAGCCCGTCGTCGCTCAACCCGCCGTCGATCGAGATGGGCTTCGTCGTCACCTGATCGAAGACGGCGGTTTCGGGGTCCGCAGGCGTGAACGTCTCCTCGACGCCGTGCCACCAGTCGATCGCGTGCTGGATCGCGTTCGGCTCCGGCCGCGAGGAGTGGCCCGACTCGCTCGTGTTCACGTACGTTCCCTCGAGCAGTCCGCGATAGCCGAGCGTGATCCCGTCCCAGCCGGACGGCTCGCCGTTGATCACGGCCCCCGGCGCGTCACGGTCGGCGATGAGGTGTCGGGCCCCGCCCGAGTCCACCTCCTCGCGGACGACGCCGACAAACGAGACGCCGGTCTTCACGGCCGCGACCGCCAGCGCGACCAACGGTCCCGTCGCGTCGACCGAGCCGCGGCCCCACAACACGGGTTCGCCGGGCTCCCCAACGCGAACCGCGGACGCGCCCGGCTCCTCGGCCTCGGGCGGCGCCGGACGCACCTCCACCGGGATGTCGCCTGGGACGGTGTCGATGTGGGAGGTGAGAAGCATCGCGTCGTTTGCCGGCGCACGGACGTTGCCGGCCTCGTCGATCCACGCCTCCCGGCTGTTCGCCTCGAAGAAGTCGACCAGCCGCTCGGCCGCGGCGGTCTCCTTCCCGGAGGGCGAGGGAATCGAAACCAGGTCGTACAGCAGCCTGCGTCCGGCCGTATCGCAGGCTTCGGGATAGCCGCCGCCGGCGACGACGTCGGTTCCCGTCGCCGATTCGGCGTTCTCCTCGTCGGCGCCCTTCGCGTCGGCTCCGTTCGTGGAGGCGTCGTCGACGGCATCCTGCCGTCCCGTTCCCTCCGGCGCCGCCGTCATCCGATCACCTCCTCGATCGCATCGATGACCTCGTCGGCGTGGTCGCGCGTGACGGTCAGCGGCGGTAGCAGCCGCAACACGGTTCTGCCGGCCGGGAGCGCGAGGATCCGGTGTTCGAGCGCCAGGTCCCGCAGCAACCGGTTCGACCCGCGTTTCACCTCGAGGCCGATCATCAGCCCGGCACCACGCACGTCGCGGACGTCGTCGTCGAGTCGCCGTTCTGCTTCCTCGCGGAGATACGCGCCGACCGCCGCGGCGTTCTCGGCGAGTCCCTCGCGCTCGATCACGTCGAGGGTCGCGCCGGCGGCGGCCGAGACGACCGGGCCACCCGAGAACGTCGAGCCGTGATCCCCCGAATTCTCCGCGATCCAGTCACGACAGAGCGTCGCACCGATCGGGAGCCCGCTCCCGAGCCCCTTCGCGGTCGTGAGGACGTCGGGCACGACGTCGTGTTGCTCGGCTGCCCACATGGATCCGGTACGGCCGAGCCCCGTCTGGATCTCGTCGAGGATCATCGCCGCGCCGTTCGTCGCGGTCGCGACGCGGACCGCCTGTAGGTATTCGGTGGGAACCGGGTTGATCCCGCCTTCACCCTGCAACGGTTCGAGGATGACCGCGGCGGTCTCCCCGTCGACGGCCTCACGCATCGCGTCCGCGTCGCCGTACGGGACGAACTCGACGCCCCCGGCGAGCGGC
Organism: uncultured Halobellus sp.; assembly: GCA_964538415.1. Lineage (GTDB taxonomy): Archaea > Halobacteriota > Halobacteria > Halobacteriales > Haloferacaceae > Halorubrum. Next base: position 13,076 of record CAZIFX010000013.1, on the reverse strand, counting down.
TCGAAGGGCTTTTTATATTTGTCCTTCCAGGTGGTCGCGAGCGCACCCATGGTCCGGCCGTGAAATCCCTGGGTCGTGGCGACGATCTTCTCCCGTCCCGTCGCCGCTCGCGCGAACTTCAGCGCCGCCTCGTTCGCCTCCGTGCCGGAGTTACAGAGCCAGACGTTGTCGACGTCGACGGGAGCGGTCTCCGCCAGCCGTTCGTACAGCGCCGTCCGCGCCGCGTGCGGGTACGACGCCTGCACGTAGATCAGCTCCTCCAGTTGGCTCGTCGCGGCGTCGACGACCTCGGGATGGCAGTGGCCGACGGGCGTACACGCGTAGCTCGCGCCGAAATCGAGGTAGTCGTTCCCGTTCGCGTCGGTCAGGTACACACCGTCGCCGGAGACGATCTCGATCGGCTTCTCCGAGAAGACGAAGCCGCTCATTGGTCCACCTCCGTGTCCGGCGTTTCCGCTTCGTCCGCAGTCGACGTCACTCCGTCGTCCTCGTCGAGCACGGACCGTTCGATCGTCGTTCCCGCGCCCGAGAGCGCGGCGACGATCGGGTCACGGACGTTGGCGTCAGCGACGACGACGCGCCGGGCGCCGCCCTCCAGCGCCTCCGTCGCGGCCATCACTTTTTTTCCCATGAATCCCTCCGCCGCCTCCTCGAGCGCGTCGAGTTCGGCCGGCGTTGCCGCCGACTCGATCAGCGTCTCGGGATCGTCCGGATCCGCGTAGACGCCGGCGACGTCCGTCAGCAGAACGAGTTCGGCGCCGATCGCGCCCGCGACCGCCGCGGCGGCACGATCCGCGTCGGTGTTGACGGGCGTCACGTCGCCGTCCGTCTCCTCGCCCGCCATCGGCGGGGAGACGACGGGCGTGTAGCCGTCGGCCAACAGGTCGGAGAGGAGGTCGGCGTTTACCGACTCGATCCGCCCGGAGTGCTCCCCGCGGCGGATCTTCCGTTTACCTCCCTCGACCACGCGGACCGCCGACTTGCGTGGCCCGGAGAGGAGCCCGCCGTCGACTCCGCTGAGGCCGACCGCGTCGACGCCCTCCGAGCGGAACAGCGCGGTCAACTCGGTGTTGAGCTTGCCCGCCATCGCCATCGTGAACGCCTCCATCGTCTCCGCGTCGGTGAAGCGACCGGTAACGCCGGAGGCCGATTCGACGTACTCCGGCTCCAACCCGAGCCGCTCGATCGTCTCGTCGACGACCGTCGAGCCGCCGTGAACGACGACGACCCGCCGGCCGTTCGCGACGAGGTGGGCGACGTCCCCCACGGCGCCGGCCGGGTCGACGGCCTTCGCGCCGCCGATCTTCACGACGACGGGCGGTTCGGCGTGTCCGGTCGTGTCGGTCGTCTCAGAAAGGTCGTCGAACCGGGAGGCTTCGTCGGTCATGGCGATCCCACCGGGTGCAGCCCGCCGAACTCGAGGCCGGCCGTCTCGGGCAGCCCGAGCGCGACGTTGGTCGCGTGGACCGCCTGGCCGGCGGATCCCTTCATCATGTTGTCGATGGCCGAAAAGACGACGACCCGGCGGTTGCCGGGATCGAGCTCGAAGCCGACCTCGCCGTGGTTCGTCCCCGCGACCGCCTTCGGCTCCGGATAGCGGTAGACGCCCCCGCCGCCGGAGACGACCCGCATGAACGGCTCGTCCGCGTAGGCGCCGCGGTAGGCGCCCCAGAGGTCCCGCTTCGAGACGGGTTCGTCCGGGAAGACGTGACAGGTCGCGGATGCGCCGCGAACCATGTCGACCGCGTGGACCGTAAAGGAGACCGAAAGCCCGAGATGGGCCTCGATCTCCGCCTCGTGGCGGTGGCCCGTCGGCGCATAGGGGCGCACCACGCCCGAGCGTTCGGGATGGGAGGATGCCGCGCCGCCGCCGGCGCCGCCCTCCGAGGACCCGACCTTCACGTCGACGACGACCTCGCCCGTCTCCGGGCCGAGGACGTCCTCGTCGACCAGCGGCTTCAGTCCGAGGATCGTCGCGGTCGCGTTACAGCCGCCGCCGGCGATCAGGTCGGCCCCGGCGAGGCTCTCGCGGTCGAGTTCGGGAAGCGCGTACGCCGCCCGATCCAGGTACTCCGGCGAGACGTGGCCGTCGTACCATTCGTCATAGAGGCTCGCCTCGGGAAGCCGGAAGTCGGCCGAGAGGTCGACGACCGTGTCGGCCGCCTCGAAGTAGTCGTCGACCTGCTCCATCGAGACGCCGTGGGGCGTCGCCGAAAAGAGCACGTCGACGGACGCGAGGTCGTCCGGCTCGGAGAAACGCAGGTCCAACTCACGCAGGTTCGGATGGGCGCGACCGACGGTCATGTTCGCGTTCGACCGGGAGGTCGCCTGCACGACCTCGAAGTTCGGGTGGCCGGCAAGCAGGCGGAGCAACTCCCCGCCCGTGAAACCGGTCCCGCCGACGACGCTCGCGGTGTAGGTCTCATCTTTGCTCATGTCCGTGTCGCCCCCTCGACGTCCGCAACGTCGGCTTCGTCGTCAGTCGAGTCGTCGTCCGAGGCGGTCGCCGCCTTCGTCTCCAGCCAGTCGACCACCGCGGCCGGGACGTCGACGTCGACCGCGTCGTTCAGCGCCTTGAACTCGACGGTGTGGTTCACCTCGTGGACGGTGTAGCTGCCGGAGTCGGCGCCGCCGACCTCCATCAGGTCGATCCCGAGGAGACCGCCGCCGACCGCCTCGGAGGCCCGTTCGACCAGATCGCGGACCTCCTCGTCGATCCCGAAGGGGGCCGTCTTCCCACCCTTCGCGGCGTTCGTCAGCCAGTGGTCCGAGGTCCGCGTCATCGCGGCGATCGGCTCGCCGTCGACGGCCACGACCCGTACGTCGCGGCCGGGCTTGTCGACGAACTCCTGAACGTAGAACACCTTGTGCTCGTAGTGGCCGAGCGTCGCCTTGTGTTCTAAGATCGCCTCGGCGGCGTTGCGTGAGTCGATCTTCGCCATCAGTCGCCCCCACGACCCGACGACCGGCTTGAGCACGCACGGATAGCCGAACTCCTCGATGATCTCGAGGGCAGCATCGGTCGTGAACGCGACCTCGGTGTTCGGCGTCGGAATGCCCGCCTCCGAAAGCGCCAACGAGTTCTTCGCCTTGTTCGCACAGATCCCGGCCGTCTCCGGATGGTTGACCACGGGAACGTCGTAGCTCTCGAGGAACTCGGTCGCGTACAGCGAGCGGCTCGTCGCCAGACAGCGGTCGACGACGAGATCGAGGTCCGCGACGTCCGCCGTGGTCGAGTCGAGTCCGAACCGAACCTTCCGGACGTCGACCTTCGTCACCTCGTGGCCGCGCTCGCGCAGCTCCGAGAGCAGCAGCTTCTCGTCGCGCCGGATCCGCGAGTAGAGGATCCCGACCTTCATACAGACCACTCCGATCCCGTCGTCGCCGTCATCTACTCGCCCCAGTCCTCCTCGAGCTCGGGCGCCTCCTCCAGGACGACGGGGTCGAGCGAGATGACCTCCAGCTCCGCCCCCGTGACGGGGCTGTCGATTATCTCGCCGACCTCGACGTCGGCCGGCAGCTCGATCTCCTCGCCCGTGATGGGGTCCTCCGCGATCAGCGCATCGGTGTCGTTCGTCATTGTACTCACCACTCACACCCACATGCGTATAAAAGCATCGAAAGTATACTAAAATAGTCATTTTCTAAAAATGCCTTTAACGGCGTAGAATGCGTCTGAGAGCAAATATTGCGAATCAGTATGTCTGATTTCGTATCATTAGTTCATCGGCGCCTCACACACGCGCTGCCACCTCCGCTTCGAGGAGTTCCGTGGCCGTCGAGAGCGTCTCACGGCGGTTCGTGAGCGCCTCGACATCCGCCGCGAGCTCCCCCGTCGCCTCCGACAGCGCCGCCTCGACGGCGGCCGGTGCCGGCCCACCGGCGGAGTCGCGCTCCGCGACGCTCTCGGCCGGATCGAGCGCCGCCTCGACGTCGGCGGGATCCACGTACGACGCGAGTGGTTCGTCCAGGACCTCACGTGCGGCCTCGTCGATGATCGCGGCCGCCTCCGCCGGTTCCATCCCGTCCTCGACCGTGGGTGCCGCCGCGGCGACGATCTCGTGTGCCGTCCGGAAGGGAAGCCCCGCCATCGCGAGCAGGTCGGCCACGCCCGTCGCCGTCGAGAACCCCTCGCCGGCCGCCGTCGTGAGCGCCTCGGCGTTCCACGTCGCCGTCGCGACCGCGCCGGCGGCGATCCCCGTTGCCTCCGTCACGTCGCCCGCGATCTCGAACACGCCCGCGTGAGCGCGCTGGAGGTCACGGTTGTACGCCCGGGGAAGCCCCTTTAACAGGCTCATCGTTCCCGTGGCCTCGCCGATCGCGTCGCCCGCGACCCCCCGCGTCAGCTCCAGCGTGTCGGGGTTCTTCTTTTGTGGCATGATCGACGACGTCGACGAGTAGTCGTCCGACAGCTCGAGATACCCCTTGTTCGCGAAGAGGATCAGGTCCTCGGCGAGTCCCGAGAGCGTCGTCGCGAGCGTCGCGAGCGCGTTCGACGTCTCCGCGAGGAAGTCGCGCGCGGAGGAGGCGTCCATCGAGTTCCGGACCGTCCCGTCGAATCCGAGCAGGTCGGCGGTCCGATCGCGATCGACGTCGAAGGGGGTCCCCGCGAACGCCGCCGCGCCGAGCGGCGACCGGTTGGCCCGGTCGTAGGCGTCGAGCAGCCGTTCGGTGTCACGCGCCACGGCCCCCTCATACGAGGCGAGGTAGTGGGCGACGGTCGTCGGCTGGGCCGGCTGGAGGTGGGTGTATCCGGGCATGAGCGTCTCGACGTGCTCCGTGGCGACGTCCGCGAGCGCCTCCCGCAGCGTCAGCGTCGCCTCGATCGCCGCCAACAGGTCCTCGCGCAGGCGGTAGCGAATACAGGCCGCGACCTCGTCGTTGCGCGAGCGGGCCGTGTGCATCCGGCCGCCGTCCGGGCCGACGCGGTCGATGACCGCCGTCTCGATCGCCTCGTGGACGTCCTCGCCGTCCGGCAGCGCCGAATGCCCCGCCCCCTCGATCTCGTCGAGCGCGACGAGGATCTCGCCGGCGACGTCGCCGTCGACGATTCCCTGCTCGGCGAGCATCACCACGTGGGCGCGGTCGACCGCGAGGTCGGCCTCGAAGATCGCCGCGTCGGCGGCGAGGCTCGAGAGGAACCCGCGGGCGGGGCCCCCGCTGAAGCGGTCACGGCGGACGGCCGTGTCGCTCCCGGACCCGTCCTCGGGGGTCGCCGTCGCGTCGGGATCGTCGGTCATCGGATTCAGCTCTCGTCGGTCGATCCGCCGTCGGACGCCTCACCGCTCCCGTCGGTCGCCAGCTCGGGCTTCGAGACGCCCGCCTTGACGGTGTTGGCGAGACGCTCCTGGAGGCCGTGGTACTTCGCGACGCCCGTGGCGTCCGACTGGGCGATGCCGGCGACGTCCTCGGTGTTGAACGAGGCCATCTCCTCGGAGTAGACCGCGTACTCGGAGTCGCGGGCGACGACGCGGCAGCTACCGCCGGAGACCTTCACGGTCGCCGTCCCCGTCACCACGTCCTGCGTCTCATCGATGAACGCGTTCAGCGCGTCGACGACCGGCGCGAAGACGAGCCCCTGGTAGCCCTTCTCGGCCCATTCCTGTTCGATCCCCTTCTTGAAGGAGCGCTCGTTTTTAGTGAGCACGAGGTCCTCCAAGGCGCCGTGGGCGGTGAGAAGCACCGTCGCGGCCGGGTGCTCGTAGTTCTCGCGCACCTTCAGCCCGAGCATGCGGTCCTCCATCACGTCGGTGCGGCCGACGCCGTACTGGCCGGCGTACTCGTTGAGGTGCTGGATGAGCGGGACGGGGTCCATCTGCTCGCCGTCGACGGCGACGGGGACGCCCTCCTCGAAGGTCACCTCGATGGTGGTCTCGCCCTCCGGCTCCGCGGTCCACTCGTAGATCTCCGCCGGCGGCTCGTAGTTCGGGTTCTCGAGCTTCCCGCCCTCGACCGCGCGCGACCAGATGTTCTCGTCGATCGACCAGACGCCGCCGGCGCCCGCCTCGACGGGCAGGTCCTTCTCGGCGGCGTACTCGATCTCCCACTCGCGGGTGAGTCCGAGCTCGCGCACGGGGGCGATCACCTCGAGATCCGAGCCGCGCCAGACGGTCTCGAACCGGAGCTGGTCGTTGCCCTTCCCCGTGCAGCCGTGGGCGACCGCGTCACAGTTCTGTTCCTTTGCGACCTCCAGGATGGCCTCCGCGATGACGGGACGCGCCAGGGCGGTGCCGAGCGGGTAGCCCTGATACGTCGCGTTCGCCTTCACCGCGTCGAAACAGAGGTCCGCGAACTCCGCTTTCGCGTCGACGACGTGGAGCTCGAGCCCGAGCGCCTCCGCGGTCTCCTCGGCCTCGTCGAACTCCTCGGTCGGCTGCCCGACGTCGACGTTGACGCCGATGACCTCGTCGTAGCCGTACTCCTCTTTTAAGATCGGGACGCAAACGGTCGTGTCGAGTCCCCCACTGAACGCGAGTGCTGCTTTCGCCATTACCGGAGTAGAACCACCCATACAACTTAAATTCAGCGTTTTAGTTTTTGCAATAATAAGGCAGCATGCACGCTACCCGTCCGCCGGGCGGACGGAGTGGCGACTCCAAGGAACGAAACGGCGCGAACGCGACGAGGGTGAGGTGTTAGTGGCCCGAGAGGGGCCGTCGTCGCGCCGCGCCGGAGACCGGTCGCGGTCGGAACGCCGACGCGGCAACCAAGCGCCGCGGCGGTCGGACGACTCGTCGCGCTCGCCGGACTCGTCGCTCTCGGAGAAGGGCGGCGACGCGACGAGTCCACGCGCTCATCACGTTGAAACTGCAGCCTCGTCGTATAAAAACGTTGCGTGATGCACGCGGCAAACAACGCGTGGTGCCCCCGATCGACGGTCCTCGGGAGTCGCGACGAACGCCGGCCTCACAGCCAGAGCAGCTGGGCGTGACGCGTCTCGCCGAACTCCAGGACGGTCTCCTCGTCGACGAGACCGGCCTCGACGGCGACGCCCACTGCTTCGGTGCCGACGATGTTCGCGACCTGTGCCCGATGAAGCCCGTCGATCACCTCCTCGGGGGTCGCCTCGACGGCGTCCTCGCCGCCGTAAAACGACTCCGAGACCGTGATCGTCGCCCGACCGTTCTCGTAGGTCTCGCCGAGACAGTCGGCGTCACAGACGGAGACGAGCAGCCCCTCCTTCGTCTCACGCTCGCGGAGCAGCATGACTTAAAATCCCTCGGGCCCTTCGCCCTGCAGTTCGCGTTCCGACGGGGGATCGCGGCCGGCACCGCGACCGCCCGCCGGATCGCCGCCCCCGGGTCCCCCGGCGTGTTCCTCGACCAGCTCCGTTTCCATCTCGTGACGGAGCTCCTCGGCGCGCTCGGCGACCTCCTCGGCCTGCTCGTGCTCGCCGGCCTCCTCCAGTGCGCGCGCCTTCTCCTCCAGGACCTCGGCGGTCCGGAAGCCGAGGCGGATCGCGTTGTCGAAACATTTCACGGCGTCCTCGGCGAGCCCGCGCTCGACGAGGAGGAACCCGCGATTGTACCACGCCTGTGCGAACCGGGGGTCGATCTCCACGGCGCGCTCGGCGTGTTCGAGCGCCTGCTCGTGGCGACCGAACTCCCAGAGCGCGTACGCGAGGTTCGTCTCCGCGGTCGCGGCGTGCTCGGAGTCGTCGTCGATCCGGAGCGCCTCCTTGTAGGCGCCGATCGCCTCGTCGTACTCCTCCAGCTCCGCGTGGGCGACCCCCTTGTTCGTCCACGCCTCCTGTGCCTCGAGGGAGTCCTCGTCGGCGAACCGCGCGGCGCGCTCGAACGTCTCGGTGGCCTCCTCGAACCGGTTGATCCCCATATACGAGAGTCCGACGTCGATCAGCTCCTCGACGTCGACCGCGTCCGAGACGACGTTCCGGCGATCCAACAGGTCGGTGAGGACCCGTGAGTCGACGGGGTCGACCGTCGTCGGATCGACGGAAAGCTCCGGCGGGTCCAGCGTGAACTCCTCGTAGTCGGCGTCGACGCCCTGCCCCGAGGAGAACTCGTGTGTGCGTTCGTCCCGCTCTTCGGTCATATGGTCCGGGTTGGCGGTCACGGTGGGTAAGGGTTACGTCGCCGCGGCGACTCCGAGAGGACGTGGAGTCGCTGGCTCTCGCGTTCGTCTTCGCCGCCATCGTCGCTTACGGGGTCGTAAGCGTCGCCGATCCGCGGCGGTCGCTGCGGCTGGACGGAACGTACTCCGGCGACGACGAGGATGAGGGCGGGGAGACGGACGAAAGCGGGAACGAACCGGACGCGACCGCCATCCGTAACCGGCGGTACGGCGGCGGGATCGCCGTCGTCGTCGGGACCGTGGCCGCATCAGCCGTCGCCGGCGTGCTCGGCGTCGTCATCTGCGTCATCGTCGCCGGCCTCACCCGGGTGTGGCTGGATACGAGCTGAGTCGACCTGCCCGCGCTACTCGTACTCGTAGAAGCCGCGGCCGGTCTTCTTCCCGAGGTCGCCGGCTTCGACCTTGCGTTTCACGAGGTATGCGGGTTTGTACCGGTCGCCGAGCTCCTCGTGGAGCGTCTCGCTGGCGTGTAAGACGACGTCGAGGCCGATGTGGTCGGCCAGCTCGAGCGGTCCCATCGGCACGTTGGTGCCGAGTTTCATCCCGCGGTCGACGTCCGCCTTCGTGGCGACCCCCTCGTCGTACGCGCGGACGCCCTCGTTGATCCACGGCATGAGGATCCGGTTGGTGACGAAGCCCGGCTTGTCGTCGGACTCCCACGTCTCCTTGCCGAGGTCCTCGGCGAAGGCGTGTGCCAGATCCGCCACGGGATCGGCCGTCCGCTCCCCGACGACGACCTCGACGCCCGTCATCACCGGAACGGGGTTCATGAAGTGGAGGCCGACCACGTCGCTCGCGCGGTTGGTCTCGGCCGCGATCGTCGTGATCGAGAGCGTGGAGGTGTTGGTCGCGAGAACGACTTCGTCGTCGACGATCCCGTCGAGGTCGGCGAACACCTCGCGTTTCACGTCGAGATCCTCCACGACCGCCTCGATGACGAGGTCCGCGTCCGTGAGGTCCGCGAGCTTCGTCGTGCCGGTCACGCGGTCCCACGCCGTCTCCGGATCCTCGTCGAGCCGGTCGCCGTCGGCGAGCCGGTCGAGGCTGGACTCGACCGCGTCGAGCCCGCGTGCTACGTAGTCGTCCTCAACGTCGCGCATCACGACCTCGTAGCCGGCGGCGGCCGCGACCGTGGCGATCCCGTTGCCCATCGTTCCCGCGCCGACGACGCCGACGACGTCGATCTCCGATAGCTCTCGCATGCGAACGGCTGACGCGTGCGACGGCCTAAACGTTGCGGACGGCGGCTCGATCAGCGCGTCGAGAACGGACCGATGTCCGGCGGCGTGCCGGAGATCCGCCGCTCGTCGGGTACCGTGGTCGGCGTCGGCCGGTCCTCGTCCGGCTTGACGACCGGAACCGTCACCGTGACGATCGTCCCCGCGGGCTCGTTCCGGTCGAACGCGAGCGTTCCGCCGACCATCTCCACGCCCCACTTCACGAGCCAGAGACCCAGCCCGCTTCCGTGTTCGAGCGTGGTTTCGGTGCCCGACTCGAGGACCGCGAGCTCGTACTCGTCGATGCCGGGACCGTCGTCGGCGACGCGGACCGTCACGTGGTCGTCGCCGATCGACGCCGAGACGTCGACCCGGCAGGCGTCGCTCTGATTGTGTTCGGCGGCGTTTTCGAGCAGGTTGGCGACGACGACGGCGAGGGTCCCGTGGACCGCCGCGTCCCCCGCGGGCGGATCCACGTGGAACGAAACGTCCGGATACGCCCGGCGGGCCGTCTCCACCTCGGAGTCGAGAAGCTCCGATACCGACGTGGTGCGTCGGCCGGACTCGGCGTTCTCGAAGAGTTCGATGGCGTCCCGTCCCTTGTCGCTGATCTCGACGATGCGCATCGCCCGGCGTTTGATCGTCTCGCCGGGATCGCCGCCCGCCCGATCGGCGTAGCCGTGGATGATGTTCGTCTCGGTTCGAATGTTGTGTCGCAGGACGCGGTTGAGCACCTTGAGGCGCTGTTGCTGGCGCAGATACTGGGTTACGTCGTGGAGGGTCAAAACGTCCCCGAGTTGGCGCCCGTGCCGATCGGTGAGTTCGGTCGTCGACACGTCGTACGACCGGGAGCCGCGGTCGCTCCCGGTGGTCAGAAAGGTCGCCTCCGAGTCATCGCCGGTTGGCGTGTCGTCGAACGGGAGGAGTTCATCGACGGAACTGCCGAGCGCCCGACCCACGCTGACGCCCACGACGTCCGCGGCGGTCTCGTTTATTTCGACGACCGTCCCGTGCTCGTCGACGACGATCGCCCCCTCGTGGATGTGGTCGAACAGGTACTGTTTGGCCTGCCAAGTAGGGGCAGGGTTGACCCCGAACATTCGGAACCGGCTGATCGCGCCGAGATACGCGACCCCGGAGATCGCGAACGCGATGGGCGTCGGGTCGATCCCCGCGATCGAGACCAGCCCGAGATTGTAGAGCACGTTCGTCGCCCACGGCACGATCAGGCCGACGAGCAGGGCCGTGCTCTGGCCTCGGAACTCCGTTGCTTGGCTCGTAACGAGCCCGATGAGGGGGATCGCGCCGATCACGCCGAGCAGGTAGGTGTACCCGGCCGCGACGAGGTAGACGAGGCCACCCTGCTCGATGATGACGACGCCGCTCGCGGTGACGCCCGCCTCGCGGACGTACAGGAGGTCGTGGTACGGCGACGTCAACGCCAGCAGGACCGTGAGCGCCGGTATCACCAACAGCGCGGCGACGTGTCTTCGGGTCAGGTAGCGATCACGACCGGTGTACTCGAGCGCGAACAGGATCCACGCGACGGGAACGGTCATCACCCCGACCCAGCCGACCCGCGTCCAGCGCATGCTCTCGGCGACGGTGCCCGCCGTGAGACTGAACACGATACACGTCGCCCACCACGACTGCCCGACGAGCAGCCAGACGAGCGGGGTCGCACCCGGGTTCGGCCGCTCGCGCCACGCGAGTATCGCCGCGGCCGAGCCGATGGCGATGGACGCGAAAAGCGGGAGCAACACGGCGGTGGTCGGGTACGCCACGTGCGAGGTACACGACCGCATCCCATATGAACCATCCGGCGCGAGTCCGCTCGGCGGGTGAGTACCACAATCGTCGTATCAACGACGGTGAAATAAATTGACGGCCGAGCCGTCGTGGCGTCGCTTAGATCCCGAGCGTCGTGAGGACGAGCACGAGCACGAACACCACGAGGTGTTTCAGCTTGCTTGCGGTCTCGAGGCGATCGAACGCCGCAGTCCGGCCGACGAACGCCGCCACGCCCAGCGCGTACACGAGTCCGACGAGGATCGCCGCCGCGACCGCGGTCGCAACCACGCCGGTCGCGAACGCCGCGGCGACGAAGCCGATCAACGCCAGATCGATGCCGTACAGCACGTGCCGCGTCCGGTCGACGCCGAGGACGACGGGGAGCGTCGAGACGCCGATCGCGGCGTCCGCCTCGACGTCCCGCACGTTCGGGATCTCCGTGTTGACGAACGTGTCGACGAAGAAGTAAACGAACAACACGACCGCCAGCGGCGTCACGGACGCGTCCGCGAACGCCAACGGCAGTCCGACGACCGCGATCGCCCACGCGAGCGCGACGAGCGCGGAGTTGACGACCAGAATCCGTTTCAGCCGATCGAAGTGGATCCCGACCGCAGGGAGCCAATCGGACGCGTAGAGGATCCAAAAGGCCCCCGGCATGAGCGTGATCGCGAGCGCGACCGGTCCCCCCGTGATCGCGAGTGCGACCGCGATTCCGTACGCGAGCGCCGTCGCGACCGACAGCGGGGTCCGGTAGCGCGTGACGAACGCGCTCCGTTCGGGGGTGGCCAGTGCGTCGGTTTCGGCGTCGGCGATCCGGTCGCCGACGTACACCGAGAACGCGACCAGCCCCACGACGAGCGGGGCGGGATTCAGCGGCACGGACAACACCACGTGTACCGTCAGCACCTCGATCATCGCGATGAAGACGAGGTATGCCGAACTATACGTCAGAACGTTCCTGATCCGATACCCGGTCTTCACGACCGAGTCGGGGGCGTCGATGTCGAGCGGGAGCGTCTCCCCCGCCTGCACCGACGCGTCGTTTGTTTTGCTAGCCATGGTTTCCGGGCGATCGACCGACGACGAAGCCGCCGCCCGACCGCCGGCCGTACCGTATCGTTCCGAATCCCTGAAACGATGGGGTCGATCGGCCGTTTCATGGCCGGAGTCCGGCGATCGGAAGAGTAGTCGTCGGCTTCATCCCACGGCTAAAGCCGTGGGCTTTCGCCTTGCCTATGTGTAATACCACCCGTTGCTCGTCATCGTCGTCGGCCCGTTCGGTCGCGTCCGAGCGACAGTAATTTACTACGTGAGTAGTACATTGTCTTCACACCGAAACGCCGTCGAGCGGAGCTACACCGGATAGAAAGGCGATTTCCCGTGTCGTCGTGGATCCCCGGTGACCACAGCGCTTTTTATCGATGTAACTGGTTGTATACACGATGCTTCCACACGCCGACGACGCCATCGCACGGAACGGAAAGATCCTGATCCTCGCGTACGATCACGGGTTGGAGCACGGACCGGTCGACTTCGAGCCCAACCCCGAGACCGCCGACCCCGAGGTCATCTTCGAGTTGGGCACCCACGACGCGGTGACCGCGGTCGCCGTACAAAAGGGGATCGCGGAGGCGTACTATCCCGACTTCGAGGACGACGTAAACCTGCTTTTGAAGCTGAACGGCACGTCGAACCTCTGGATGGGCGAGCCGGACTCGCCGGTCAACTGCACGCCGGAGTACGCCAAGGGGCTCGGCGCGTCGGCGGTGGGCTTCACGCTCTACGGGGGATCGAACCACGAGGTCGAGATGGCCGAGGAGTTCCGGGAGGTACAGGAGGGCTCCCGGGAACTCGACATGGGCGTCGTGATGTGGTCGTATCCGCGGGGACAGGGCGTCAAGAACGACACGGCGACCGACACCATCGCGTACGCGACGCGGCTCGGGCTGGAGCTCGGCGCGGACGTCACGAAGG
>CAZIFX010000012.1:0-46948 GCA_964538415.1 uncultured Halobellus sp. | reverse complement strand
CGATCGGCGCCCCGCCCGCGATGCTCGAGAAGTGATGCCCCAGTAGCACCGGCTTTTTCGCCGGCACGTACTCCTGTCCGTCCTCGTATTTGTGTGCCGGCGTTTCCCGGTCGTCGTCGAGTTCGACGAATCGCGAGAGATAACGCGAATACCCCATGTATCCGACGGTGAACGTCGCCAGCACGACAGCCACGATCCAGATTACGCTTGTCATTGATACCCTGCCTCACGCTATCCATTCACGAAAATTCACTTAAACGTTGGCTTTGATCGTGATGTTCGAGAAACCATTATCCGTTCCACGAGCGCCGCTCACGATGATTTCGGATTCATCTCGTTGGATAGATGTTCGAGCGGGAACGCGTCGGATCCCGTCGCTCCCGGGGTCGGCCGTCGTGGCTCGGAACGTCGACCGGGAGTTTACCGTTCCCAGTTACTCCGAAGCGAATTCATCAACCTCCGACGGTTCCGTCGTGGTCTCGACGTCGAGTTCGGCGGCGACGTCCCCGAGTAAGTCGCCTCGAACCTCCTCGGTTCTCGACTCGATCTCGGCGACGAGCGGCGGATCGAAGCCCTCCCGAACCTGCGTTATCCGATCGCGTTCGGTGGCGACGCGTGCACGGAGATAGCGGGCTCCGCGACCGTTCTCGTGGTCGTCCGGCTCCGGCGTGAGCTTGTTCGCGACCAAGCCCCGAACGGAGAGGTTTCGGTCCGCGAAGCCGTCGATCGCCCGGCCGGTCTCGTTGACCGACAGTTGGTCGGGGTTCAACACGAGAAAGAAGGCGGCGTCGGACCGAAGCGTCTCGCCCGCGTACTCGAAGAACTCCTTGCGCCGCTGTAGCCGGTCGAGCACGGGATCGCCCTCCATCATCCGGCGCGGCTCCATGTCACCGATCGCCGCCTTCTCGAAGAGGTCGATCGACTGTCGACGCTTGTACATCAGGCGGCCGATCCACCCCTCCAGAAACTCCGGGAGCCCGAGCAGCCGAAGCGTCGACCCGGTCGGCGCCGTGTCGAAGACGACCCGATCGTACGGGTCGCTCTCCTCGCGCATCACCTCGACGAAGGCGTCGAACAGCGCCGCCTCGTAGGCGCCGGGCGTCCCGTGGGACATCTCCAGCTGGCGGTTGATCTCCGAGACCATCGCCGCCGACACCTGCTCGGAGAGTCCCTCGCGGATCTCTTGGAGATGTCGCTGCACCTCGTCTTCGGGATCGATCTCCATCGCGTCGAGGGCGTCGATCCCTTCGACCGGTTCGGGATCGTCGCCGAACTGCTGGTCGAAGACGTCCGAAACCGAGTGGGCCGGATCCGTGGAGACGACGAGCGTTCGAACCCCGTCGACCGCACACTTGCGAGCGTACGCACACGAGACGGTGGTTTTACCGACCCCGCCCTTGCCGCCGAAGAAGACGAACGGCTCCATCAGAAGTGGTACTGCTGGCCCTTTCGTTCGATGAGGCTCTCGCGGTCCCAGAGCCGGCGCTCCCACGCCTCGAACTCCCGCTCGAGGTACGGCAACAGCTCGGCGGTGTAGTACGACACCGGCGAGGGGATCCCGAACGCGTCGGGGAAGCAGGCGAGCATGAACTCGTCTTCGGTGTCCTCGGCCTCCTTTTCGATCTTCTCGTAGGCCGGGTGCGTGATCATCCCGTGGTATAGCCCGCGGAGCCACTCCTCGAGGTGTTCACGGAAGACGGCGATCCGATCGGCCACTGTCATGATTTCACACGACGAGCGGCGATCGGTAAAAGCTGTCGTGGTCGGCAGGACGCGCGGTCGACGGAACGGTCACCCGTTCCGTTGAACGCCCGCGTTAGTCGTCGTTCGCGAACGCGAGCGTCGTGCCCTCCGCGTCGACGGTCGCGCCCGCCGCACAGACCGGATGTTCGAAGTCCGCGGCGAGCACCTCCTCCGCGGCGGCAGCTGCATCGGTCGCCGTCAGGTCGTACGATCCGGGCGCGTCGCGTTCGTAGGTGGCAACCAGGGTCGGCTCCGTGACCGTCTCGACGAGCAGCGCGTCGCGGCGAACGATCCCCACCGTGGCCGTCTCCGCGCCGACGACGCCCGCGATCCGCGGGGTGTCGTGGTCATCCTTCTCGAAGTCGAGCGCGAGCAGCGCCGTCGAGAGCGCGTCCCGTGCCGGGTAGCCGAGCTCGAGCTTCTCGGCGATCGGGTCGACGTGTGACCCGTTGCCGAGGACTGCCAGCGGCTCGTCCGACGGCGTCCGAATCGCCCGCGCGCAGTTATACGAAACGTACGGATTCTCCGTCTCCGGCGCATCCGGCGTCGGCCCGACCGTCAGCTGGCCGTCGCGGTCGACGACGCGGCGATTCGGGAACGAGCGGGACGAGACGCGATACGCGCCGACGCCGGGGCCGACGACGACGAACCGTCCGATGTACATACCCGACCGTGGGGCCGATCGTCGCTAAAAGCTGCCGATGTGCCCACCGTCGACGCCTCGGGTCTCGCCATCTGTGATCCGGTGACATGGCCGCGGCGACGCGCAACGCTTACAAACACCCACGGAGTACGAGGAAATGCGATAGTCCATTGGGGTAGTGGCCAATCCTGTTGCCTTCTGGGGGCAACGACCCTGGTTCGAATCCAGGATGGACTACTCTTCACGACCCCGACCGACGAACGAGCGATGTCCGTCGGCATCAAAAATCGCTTCGACTGGAGCCACATGTCGACGCAGTAACGGACTTTCCAGCGGAAACGAGGGGGTCGACGATCCGTCAACGGGGGCCGACGACGGACCGGTCAAGGTCGATTCTCACTTCTCGACGTCGAGCAGCGCGATCCGCTCGTGGACGACGTCCCGTAGGTCGCCGGCGGTCGCGTCCAGTTCGCGGTCGGTGATCCCGTGGAATTCCCTGATCGCGTCCTCGTCGCCGGGCCATTCCTCGGCCGTCGCTTCCCCGTCGCGTTTCGAGTCGCCGTCGCGTACCGTGTCGCCGTCGCGATTCGAGCCACCCGCGTCGCCATTCGACGCCAACGCCTCGACCCGCTCGACGGCGGTGGGGAGGTCGGCTTCCGGGCGTTCCGCCCCGGACACGGCTCCGAAGTCGGCGACGACGGCAACGATGCGGGCGCGTCCCTCCGAGACGCCGAGCCGAAGGGCGCGATCGATCTGTCGGCGACCCGCGGCGTACAGCAGGATCTCGACGGCGGGGTCGCGGGCGACCGCCTCGCCGCGAGCGATCGCCCGCGCCGCGAGCCGGGTCGCGAGTCGCAGCGCGTCCGCGGAGACGACGAGATCGGCGTCGAACGCTTGCACGACGGCGCCGGTTTCCTCGCCGATCGTCCGGATCGACGCGAGAAAGGCGTCGAGATCGTCGATCGTGGCCGTACCGGACACGATCTCGACCGGCGGATCCGGTGACTCCGGCGACTCGATCGACTCCGCGGGATCCGGCGGCTCGCCCCCGGCTCCCTCGCGTGTAGCCGTCCCCTCGCCGGATGAGCCGCCACCCGTCATCGGAAGTCACCGAGGCTCGCCTGTCCCTCGCCGTCCTCGTCGCTCGCGGCGGCGGTTGCCGCCGACGAGGCCGACCGGTCCGCGCGAACGCCCTCCATCGATGGATCCTCGCGGCCGGCGTTCTCGAGGATTCGCTCGGCCGTCCGCTCCCGGCCGCGCAGCGCGCCCAACACGATCTCCTTGTCGGCCTCTCGCAGATCCGCCCGGCTCTCGATCCCGGCCTCGTAGAGCCGTCTGGCGCGCTTTCGGCCGACGTTCCGAACGCCCGCCAGGTCCAACAGCTCTTCGCGAACGCCGTACTCGACGCGCTTGCGCGCCTCCCGAACCGCGAGGACCGCGTCACCGTCGACGTCCTCGACGTCGCGTGCGAGCGTCTCCGCGGCACGAAGCAGCCACTCCGCCGTCTCGACTTTGCCGCGAACGTCGCCCGGCCCCACGCCGTATCGCCCCGTGATCCGATCCTCGTCGACCTCCATCGCCCAGTCCTCGAGCAGCCGAGCCGTCTTCAGCGAGGCGAGCCAGTCCTCGAAGCGAACCTCCTCGTACTCCGACGGGGCGTCGCCGAGGAGCTCCGCCTCGCGTTCGTAGTAGATCTCCTCGTAGGTCTCCCGGTCGCCCGACTTCAAGTAAAGCTCGTAGGTGTCCGGCGTCCGGCTGACGAGGTGATACAGCCCCAAGGGAGCGATCTCGCTGGCTCCGCCCTCTTCTTCGGCGGTCTCGGCAGCCTCGTCCCCGTCGTTTCCGTTCCCACCCTCACCGGCGTCGACGTCGGCAAGCGAGTACGTGCCGAACGGGCCGTCCTCGTCGTTTCCGGGGCCGTCACCCCCGCCGTTTCCGGGGCCGTCACCCCCGCCGCCTCCGGGACCGCCCGTCGAAAAGGCGTACTCGCCCCGATTCTTCCGGCTACCGCCGATGGCGTCGCCCCCGCCGTCCGCACACGCCTCCCGCAGTCCGTCGATCATCGTCGCGGCGCTCATCGGGTCGAGGTAGAGCCGCGAGACGGTGTGGCCGATCCCCGTCGCGGTGAGCGTCTCCCGACCGCCCTCGCGATCGCACTCGATGAACCCGTTGGCCTCCAGGTAGTCGAGCACGCGGTCGGTGACGGCGGTGAGCCGCCCCGCATCGTCGGTTTGGGTCGCGTAGAGCGTGTTGTCGAGAAACTCCAGCAGCCCCTCGCGGGTGGAGGCGAATCCGGACGCGACGGTCGCGAGCACGTGCGTCCGGAGCGCGGGCTCGGCGGCGAGCTTCGAGCGGACCGGTTCGGCCTCCGCCCAGACGTATCGGTCGAACAGCTCGTCCATCGTGTCGGCGTCCTTCGCGAGCAACACCGCCTCGCCGTACGGATCGAGCCCCGGTCGTCCCGCCCGCCCGCACATCTGGTGGACCTCCAACACGTCGAGCGGCTTCATTCCGCCGAAGTCGCCGTCGTATCGGCGCCAATCGCGCACGACGACCCGTCGGGCGGGGGTGTTGACCCCGGCCGCGAGCGTGGGCGTCGCACAGATGCACTTGATCAACCGGTCGCGAAAGGCGTCCTCGACGAGCGAGCGGTGCTGGCTCGCCAGTCCGGCGTGATGGAAGGCGGCGCCCTGCTCGACGGCCTCCGCGAGGTCCTCCGAGGTCTCCGTGTCCGAGACGCCCCGGAGCTCCTCGGCGAGCTCCCGCAGCCGGTCGCGCTCGTCGTCGGTCAGCCGGGGGCCGGTTACGCCGGTAAGCCGTCTCGCGGCCGACTCCGCGTTCCGCCGGGAGTTCACGAAGACGAGCGAGGAGCCACCCTGGCCGCCCTCCTCGGTGTCGAGCGCGTCGGCGACGAGCGCCGCGGTCTGGTCGTTCGTCCCCTCGACGGGCACCTCCCGCTGGCTCCCGTCGTCGAAGTTGATCGCGTTTCCGTAGTGGACACCCGTTCGCAGGTCGATCGGCCGCCAGTCCGACTCCACGAGCTCGGCGTCGAGCCACTCGGCGATGACGTCCGCGTTGCCGACGGTGGCGGAGAGCGCCACCGTCTGGAGGCCGGGGTTCACCCGCCGAAGCTTCGCCAGGGTGACCTCCAGCGTCGGCCCTCGGTTCGCGTCGTCGACGAGGTGGACCTCGTCGCTGACGACGCAGGTCAGGTCGTCGATCCACGGCGCGCCGTTTCTGACCAGCGAGTCGACCTTCTCGCTCGTGGCGACGATGACGTCCCGCGTCGCGAGCCACTCGCCGTCGGAGTCGTAGTTACCCGTCGAGACGCCCACCGTGATTCCGTGGTCCTCCCAGCGCTCGAACTCGACCTTCTTCTCGCTCGCGAGCGCGCGGAGGGGAACGATGTACAGCGCCTTCCCGCCGCGGTCGATCGCCGAGAGCATGGCCAGCTCCGCGACCAGCGTCTTACCCGACGCCGTGGGCACGGCCGCGACGAGGCTCTCGCCGTCGAGGACGCCGGCCTCGACGGCGGCCTCCTGTGGCGGATAGAGCTCGGCGACGCCCTCCGCCTCCAGCGCCTCACCGACGCCCGCGGGGAGTCCGGAGAGCGAACTCGGTTTCATTGCCGTTCCTTGGTCCCCGATCCGATTTAAACCGTTGGAAGGTCATGCGGTCGCCTTCGTCGTCATCCTCGTCGTCCCTTCACGGATCGGCGTTCAATCGCGGAGGTAGTCGACCACGGCGTCGACGTCGTTCGGAACCGGCTCCGGGTCGCCGCCGGCCTCGTAGGCGGCGTCGGGATCCTTCAGCAGGTGACCCGTGGTCAGACAGACGACACGCTCGTCGTCGTCGACGGCTCCCTGCCGTCGGAGCTTCTTCAGCCCGGCGAGGCTCGCGGCGGAGGCCGGCTCGACGCCGACGCCCTCGACGGCGAGGTGACGCTGGGCGGCCGTGATCTCCACGTCGCTCACGGCGACCGCGGTGCCGCCCGTGTTCCGGATCCCGGGCAGCGCCTTCGGCGCGTTCACGGGATTGCCGATGCGGATGGCGGTCGCGATCGTCTCGACGTGTTCCCAGCGACGGATCCCGTCGGTTCCCTCCTCGACCGCCTCGACCATCGGTGCCGCCCCCTCGGCTTGCACGCCCGTCAGCTTCGGCACCTCCTCGGGAGCCAGCGCGCCCGACTGTACCAGTTCGCGGAACCCCTTATAAATCGCCGAGGTGTTGCCCGCATTGCCGACGGGGAGCACGATCCGGTCGGGATAGACCCCGTAGTCGGCGTGGAACTCCTCTAAGATCTCGAAGCCGATCGTCTTCTGCCCCTCCAGCCGGAAGGGGTTCAGCGAGTTGAGCAGGTAGACCTCGCCGCGCTCGGCGAGCGCCTGGACGATGTCGAGGCAGGCGTCGAAGTTGCCGTCGACCTCGAGGATACGCGCACCGTGGAGGCTCGCCTGCGCGATCTTCCCCGCGGCGACCTTCCCCTGTGGCAGCAACACGAGGGTCCGCATGTCGCCGCGGCCGCCGTACGCGGCGAGCGCCGCGGAGGTGTTCCCCGTCGACGCGCACGCAAGCGCCCCGACGCCGAGCTCCTTGGCAACGCGGACGCCAACGGTCATTCCGCGGTCCTTGAACGAGCCGGTGGGGTTCATCCCCTCGTGTTTGATCCGGAGCGCCTCGACGCCGACGGCCTCCTCGACCCGGGGGACGCGGTGAAGCGGCGTGTCGCCTTCGGGGAGTGTGACGCCGAGATCGAACGGGAGCGCCTCGCGGTAGCGCCACACGCCGCGATCGGGTCCCTCGCTCTCCGCGCCGTCCCCGAAGTCCTCGAACGTCGGCGGGTCGGCGTATCGAACCTCCAGCAGGCCGTCACACTCGTCGCAGGTGTAGCGGACGCTCTCGAACGGAGCGAACGTCTCCCCGCACTCGATGCAGGCGAGCCACGTCCCGTCGTCGGCGCATTCGGGCGCTGCCGGCGTCGGATCGTCGATGGCGAGACTCATCGTCCTCACTCGGTTCCCATCGCCCTTAAGCCGGGCGATGCGTCCGACGTGCACGGCGGTCACGCCGGGCGTCGCGAGCGTCAAAACTCCGGCCGTTTATGAATACGGACCCCCAAGCGGAGCCATGGCCTCCGAGCCGTGTCACGTCTGTGAACGCAACGTCCGGATCGCCGGCGGCATCGGCGACCTCTGGAACTTCGCGTTCGAGTCGACTCAGGGAATGACCCTGGTGTTGAGCGACGACTCGGAGTTCTTCCTCTGTTTCGAGTGCATGGAGCAGCTCCCGGACGATCACGAGCCGACCGCCGTCGACGTCGCCGACCTCAAGGAACGAACCGAGCCCGTCGAGGAGGACGGGAACTCCTTCTGGCACTGGGGGTGACCTCGACCGTCCGATCTTCCGCCGGTCTCGAGCGACCGCTCCGGCTCGTGACCACCGAGTACCTCGCCGCTCCGACCCCACGAGCGAAGCCGATCGGTCCCGCTCCGTTTTTGCTCCCCGACCCACATTTTGTATAGCATCATGACATACATCGAGGCGTTCCTTGCCGAACGTCCCCTCCCGGCGTGACGGTGCGTCACGGCGTGTCGTTGCATCATAAACACCATACGCTCTCGCTACGCAGATCGACGTACGAGGCTGGTTCCAGTGACCAAGAAACAGGAGTACACGGACGACTACCGGGACAAGACGCTCTACTTACCGGGCCCGACGGAGGTGCGCGAGGACGTCATCGAGGCGATGGCCCAGCCGATGTTCGGCCACCGCATGGATCGGATGACGGACCTGTATACGACCATCGTTGAGGACACGAAGGAGTTCCTCGACACCGACAACGACGTCATCGTCCTCTCGGCCTCCGGAACCGAGTTCTGGGAGGCGACGACGCTCAACCTCGTCTCGCGGAACGGGCGGGTACTGTGTCCGACGTCGGGCAGCTTCAGCGAGCGTCAGGCGAACGTCGCCGAGCGGCTCGGCCGGGAGGTCGACCGGATCGAGTACGAGTGGGGTCGGGCGGTGAAACCGGAGGACATCCGTGAGGCGCTCGAATCGAGCGAGGAGGGCTACGACGCGGTCACGGTGGTGATGAACGAGACGTCCACGGGGGTTCGGAACCCTATCGAGGAGATCGGCGACGTCGTCGCGGAGTATCCGGACACCTACTTCGTCGTGGACGCCATCTCCGCGCTCGGTGGCGATCGCGTCGACATCGAGGCCCACGGGATCGACGCGATCTTCACCTCGGTTCAGAAGGCGTTCGCCATGCCTCCGGGACTCGCGGTCTGTGTCGTCAGCGACGACGCCTACGAGCGGGAGGCCTCGAAGGGCACCTCCTCGTGGTACGGCGGTTTCCGGCGCTGTCTGGACTACTACGACCGGAAGGGCCAGACGCACTCGACGCCCGCCATCCCGCTCATGTTGGCCTACCGCGTGCAGATGAAACACATGCTGGAGGAGGGTCACGCGGCCCGCGACGAGCGCCACCGTGAGATGCGCGAGTACGTCCACGACTGGGCCGACGAACGCTTCGGGCTCTTCGCCGAAGCCGGTCACGAGTCACAGACGGTGACGTGCGTCGAGAACACCCAGGGGATCGACGTCGCCGGAACCATCGAGGCCGTCTCCGAGGAGTACGACATGGTCTTCTCGAACGGCTACGGCGACATCGCCGAGGAGACCTTCCGTATCGGCCACATGGGCGAACACACCGTCGAGAGCGTTCGCGAGCTGACCGACGCCATCGAGGACGTCGCCGGCCTGTAACGTCGCGCCACTCCAGATGTTCGTTCTCGACGCCTGAAGCCTCCGAATTCGTCGGATAGAGACCTCTTCATCGACGAGGTGCTGGTTCAGTCCCGACCACGTGATGTATCGATAATCGCTATATGAATTTTCTCCCGACCGCGTCGAGGCCGCTCCGTCGAAGTCGGTGACTGGCGGGACTTGTCAACTGTCGTCTCGGGTCTGCTCGCGCTCATCGGTGCCGGGGCCGTGCTGCTCGCGACCGCACGCGGGCGACGGAGGTTGACACGAACGCGGGCGATGGAGGTTGACACGAATGCGGGCGATGGAGGTTGATGCGGCGCCCACGCCACGGGGATCCGGAGCTACAATACCGCGCGGTACGCCTCAAGGGTGCGTTCGACGTCCTCCTCGGTGTGTGCGTACGACGTGAACTGACACTCGAACTGGTTGGCGGTGAGCAGCACGCCCTCGTCTTTCATCCCCTGCCAGAAGACGCGCTCCCAGCGGTCCGTCTCGGCGTCGGCAACGTCTGCACCCGTCTTCGGACACGCGTCGTAGCGCGCGCAGTCCGGGTCCTGTAAACAGCCGGTCGCACAGCAGTCCGCGACGTCGTTTGGGGCGTCGCGGGTGAACACCGTCTTGAACATCGAATCCGTGCCGACGACGGTATACTCGGGGGCGCGCTCGGCACAGATATTCGCGATTCCCTCCCGGAGTTGCCGGCCGAGTCGATTCACGTGCTCGTAGACGTCGTTTTCGGCGGCATATTCGAGATACGCCTTCCCCGCGGCCATCGTGACGGGGTGGCCCGAGAAAGTACCGGACTGAAAGACGTCGCCGGACGGCGTGAACCCCTCGATGATCTCGGCTTTGCCGCCGATGGCCCCGACGGGGAAGCCACCACCGATGACCTTCCCGAAGGTGGTGACGTCGGGGGTGACGCCGAACCGCGATTGCGCGCAGCCGAGGCCGCCGACGCGGAACCCCGTGATCACCTCGTCGAAGACGAGCAGCGCGCCGTGGTCGTCACAGAGATCGCGCAGGGTCTCGTGGTAGCCGTCGATCGGCATCACGATCCCCATGTTGGCGAGGATCGGCTCGACGAGGACGGCGGCGATCTCGTCGCCGTATTCCGCGAACGTCGACTTGATCGCCTCCGGGTCGTTAAACGGGACCGGTAAGGTGTGCTCGGCGAACGACTCGGGGATCCCGGCGGTCGACGGGTGCGTGTGCCCCGGCGAACCCTCGACGAGCGTCGATTCCTGCGCGCCGTGATAGCCGCCCTGCATGATCACGACCTTGTCGCGACCGGTGTGACCGCGTGCCAGCCGGACGGCCGAGACCGTGGCCTCCGTCCCCGAGTTGACGAACCGGATCGACTCGACGCTCGGGACGTGGTGGGCCACGAACTCCGCGTGTTCGACCTCGATCTCGGTCGGCATCCCGTACATCGGGCCGGCGGCCGCGTGCGACTGGATCGCCGCCTCGACGGGCTCGGGAACGTCGTGGCCGTACAGGAGCGGACCGTAGCCCATCACCCAGTCGACGTAGCGGTTGCCGTCGGCGTCGATCACGTGACCGCCCTCGCCGCGCTGGGCGAAGATCGGATGTGGCATGGTGGCACGAACCGATGAATTGACCCCGCCCGGCGAGACGGATAGCGCGCGGTCGTACAGTTCACGGGAGCGCTCGTGGTTCATGCGAAGGACTTCGACCGGGGGATAGAAAGTTGTTGTCGAGCCGGCCCGACGCCCCCGCCGATCGTTCCGTCGCCCGTCCGGTGACGCATCCGTCGCCCGTCCGGTGACGCATCCGTCAGTGCAGCGTTGACGGTGCCCGAACGCGTCGCCGCCCGGAGACGTTCCGAAACGCCCGATTTTCCCCGTTCACGTCCCGTAGCCATGCAGCTCCGCGACCTACCTCTCCCGGCAAGCGGGGACTGCGCTGCTCGTCCAGGTTCACGTCAAGTCCATGACGGCCCTGAGTCCGTGGGGGATCCTCGCCTACCTCGTGCTCGGTGCGGTTGCGGGCGCCGTGACGGCGTATCCGGCGGCGTTCGTTCGACGTCGACTCCGAGGCCACGGCCGATCGGTGATTCGCGCTCGGGACCGCCCCTCGACTGCTTGTGACCGCCCGTTCCGTCACGCCGTCCGCTCCGTTCGCCTGCCCCCACGAAACATGCTGGCTACGCGTTCGCGGCCATTCGGGAGCCGTCCGCGGCACCCGCAAGCGCGCAGCCGCCGAACGCGACCGTCCGTCGACCTCGGTTCCGATTCCGCGCGTTCCGCGTTCAGACCGCCTCCGGGCCGGTCGTTCCGGTCCGGACCTGCAGGGCGTCCTCGACGGGAATGATGAACACCTTCCCGTCGCCCGGCTCGCCGGTCTTTGCGGCCTCGCTTATCGCCTCGGCCACCTCGTCGGCCGGGATGTCGGCGACGACGACGTCGACTTTCACCTTCTGGTGGAGGTCGACGACGAACTCCTCGCCGCGCCACTGGCCCTTCTTGGCCGGCTGGGTTCCGCGTCCGGAGACGTTCGTGACGGTGAGTGAGGGCGCGCCGATCTCGGCGAGCGCGGTCTTGATGTCCCCGAGCTTGTCGGGACGAACGACCGCGGTGACCATCTTGATCTCCGCACCCGCCTCCTCGCCGCCGTCGGCACGCGGGGACCCCTCGGTCGTGTCGATCACGCGGGATCCGCCGTCGGCGGCGACGTTCGGCTTGCCGAACTCGGGGTAGGTGTCGACGCCGTGTTCCGCGACGTCGAGCCCGTCACGCTCGTGTTCGGGCGTGACGCGTGCCTGGCCGATCATCTTGAGCCCGCCCCACACCGCGGCGGTGGCGAGAACCGTCCAGATCGTGATCACTGCGACGCCGACGATCTGCGGGACGAACATGCCCGCTTCGATCGACAGGATGCCGCCCGCGACCAGTCCGCCGCCGACCGTCGCGCCCTCGATGGACCACAGCGGGAAGAGGATCAGACCGAGCATCCCCGCGCTGCCGTGGACCGGGAACACCGCACAGACGTCGTCGATCTTCAGGTTGTTCTCGACGAAGCGGAAGACGAGCGGGAGCTGTGCACCGGCGATGAGGCCGATCATCAGCGCCCCCATCGGCGTGATGAGGTCGGTCGGACCGGTCACGCCGACGAGGCCGGCGAGCATTCCGTTCGCGACGTACAGCGTGTCGACCTTGCCGTTCAGGTAGAGGGAGACGGCGGCCGCGCCGATCGCTCCCATCCCCATCCCGAGCGCGGTGACCATCGCGACGCTGCCGACGTACGCGAAGTCGGCGAGCGCGATCGAGGTGCCGTCGGCCGCGAGCGGGTTGGCCGCCGTGCCGACGTTGAAGCCGAACCAGCCGAAACAGAGGACGAGCGTTCCGAGCACGGCGAACGTCATCGAGTGGCCGGGGATGACGTTGACCGAGCCGTCGTCGCCGTACTTGTCCATCCGTGCGCCGAGGACGTACGCCGCCGTGAGCCCGGCGACGCCGCCGACGCCATGGACGACCATCCCGCCCGCGAAGTCGGCGAAGCCGAGCGAGGCGAGGATCGGCGCGTCGGCGCCCGGCGCGTACCAGACCATCCCCGCGACGACGGGGTAGATGACCGCCGCGAGCAGGAAGGTGTACGTGACGTACGCGCGAAGCTTCGCGCGACCCGCGACGGCCCCGGAGACGATCGTCGCGGCCGTCATCGCGAACACCGCGCTGAACAGCCACAGCGTCCAGCCCGTGTCCGCGGACTCGCCGAACATCGTCAGCGGCGAGGACGTACCGCCCGCGAGCAACGAGCCGACGTTGTTCGAGATCCCCATCCCGACGAGGAAGAACACCCCGATGCCGACCGCCCACGTGAGCATGTTCTTCGTGAGTTGGTTCGCGACGTTCTTCGACCGGACCTGCCCGGCCTCCAGCATCGCGAAGCCGGCGTGCATGAAGAAGATCAGGAACGTCACCGTGAGCCACCAAGTCATGTTCACGCCCGTGACGAGGGCCTCGACGTCCGAGGCGGTGAGTTCGAGAAGCAGCGCTCCCGTCACGCGACCCCACCACCGTTATCCGATGACGATGAACGTTTGTGTACTTTGCTCCCCATCTCGTGTCCGCCCATGGTGTGAATCACGTATGTTCGTCCTGAAACCACAGTATATAAACGTTCGAGTTGAGTTTCACAAGAAATGGACTTCATAATACGATCGTCGTCCGATTTGAGGATCAGTCTATGGTATTTAAGGTCGTTATGCCGTCACTTTCACGGCAATACTTGCACGGTCGTTCGACGGACGTAGTGTAGAACGAATGACCATTTTCGTTCTGCGAGCGGCGGCGGGTCCGAACGCGCCGCGCGC
This sequence comes from uncultured Halobellus sp., assembly GCA_964538415.1. Classification (GTDB taxonomy): domain Archaea; phylum Halobacteriota; class Halobacteria; order Halobacteriales; family Haloferacaceae; genus Halorubrum. Next base: position 33,458 of record CAZIFX010000012.1, on the reverse strand, counting down.
GGTTGCGTGTGGCAATACTCGCCACACCGAAACCGAGCCTGCGGGTCGGTTCACGGCGTGAAGGCCGCTGAACTGCCTGCTTAGGTCAGTTTCGAGCAAAAGTGGACGTTCGTCAACCAGTCGTCGACGCCATCGAAGCGGTCGGCGACGGATCGTCCGTGGATCGCGTCCGTTGACGAACCCGCCTGCGACCCCATCCCACGGCGGGTTCCGCCGCGATCACTCGGGTTTCAGCCCCTCCTCCTGAACGCGCATCACGGCCTCGCCGTCGGCGAGGTTCGGCGCGTCGACGAGCCGGACGATCCGCTTGTTCCCCTTCGATTTCCGGAGGTACATCCGGAACGTCGAGGCGTGGCCGAGAATGTTGCCGCCGATCGCCTGGGTGGGGTCGCCGAAGTAGGAGTCGGGATTGGAGGCGACCTGGTTGGTGACGAGGATGGCGGTGTTGAACAGGTCGCCGATCCGCATCAGGTCGTGGAGGTGTTTGTTCAGCTTCTGCTGGCGCTGTGCGAGTTCACCCCGGCCGACGTACTCGGCGCGGAAGTGCGCAGTGAGCGAGTCGACACAGACGATCCGGATCGGCCAGTCGCCGTCCTCCTGTTCGCTCGCGAGCTCTTTGGCCTTCTCGGCGAGCAGGATCTGGTGGTTGGAGTTGAACGCCTTCGCGACGTGGATCTGATCGAGGAACGCCTGGATCAGCTCCTCCATCGCTTCCTCGTCGGACGGGGTTCCCTCGATCTCCCGTCGTTCCATCTCGTGGGCGAGGATCTCGTCGTCGAGCCCCCGGATCATGTCGTCGATCCGTTCGGGCCGGAACGTGTCCTCGGAGTCGACGAAAATGCAGCCGCCCTCGAGCCCGCCGTGCTCCCTCGAGAGCTGGACGTTGACCGCCATCTGGTGGGTCACCTGTGATTTCCCGGAGCCGAACTCGCCGTACACCTCGGTGATCGACTGCGTCTCGATACCGCCGCCCAACAGCTCGTCGACCTCCTCGATCTGCCAGGAGAGCTTCCCTATCTCCTGTCGCCGTTCGAGTACGGTCGCGCCCGTCTCGAACCCGCCGACGTCGGCGGCCTCGCGTGCGGCGTTGATGATGTCGGCCGCCGACGACTCGCCGATGTCGGCCGTGTTCGACAGCTCGCCGGGGCTCGCCACGGCGATCGACTGGTAGCTTTCGAATCCGTTGTCGACGAGTTTGTCGGCCGTCGCGGGGCCGACGCCTGGAAGGTCCTCGAGTTCGTCTTCGGGCATGTACTCCGGGCTTGTGCGGCTTCGGGTATAAAGCCTCGTTAACAGCAAGGTGGAAGTAAAACGAGCCGGCTCCGCCCTCTTCGTGACGCTGGTGCCTCATCCCCCATGAACCCCCGGCTGGAGCGACGATCCGTGCGGGTGAAACTCGTTCCCCGATCGTGTCACGGCGTCTCAGAACCCGACGCGGCGCACGTAGTCGAGCTCGCGGATCGCCACGAGCAGTTCGCCGGGGAGGTCGACGTCGGTGATCACGTAGAGCTTCGGGTCGTCGGTGAACTCGGGATCGTCGCTCAACACCTGTCGGATCGGGACGTCGTGGGCCGCCAGGATCCCGGTGACCTCGGCGACGATCCCCGCCTCGTCGGCGGCGGCGACCTCGATGGTCAACACCGTGAGATCGAGGACGGGCGCGAGATCCATCAGGCTCGGCACCGAGGAGATGTTGGCGAAGATCCGGCGGAGCTCCGGATCCGCTAAGATCGCGTCCGTCGTCGAGTCGACCACCCGCCGGTCTACGTCGAGCTCGCGCGCGATGCCGGTGTAGGGGATCTCGATCCCGCCGGAGACGACCCGTCCCTCCTCGTTGACCGAGAAGCCGCGCTCCAAACAGAGCCGTATCACCGCCTGCTGGCTGGGGGACCCCTCGAACTTCTCGAGGATCTCATCGAACATGCGTTGCCGGCGTTTCACCCCCGACGTATAAAAAGGCGGACGGCCTCGACGGCCGGCGTCGTGTCGATGGCATCCGCGGTCAGCGGCGTGTGGACGGCAGCGAGGGTCCCGTCGACTCGCGGCCGCTTCAGGGGTCTTCGTCGCCTTTGAGCCGCTCCTGCCACTCCTGCATCCGACCCACGAGATCGATCGGCGTCGTCTCCGCGAGGTCGACGTCGGTCAGCTCCGCGAGGACCGCCGCGGTCTCCTCGTCGATCGCGCGCTCGCTTTCGTTCCCGCTCTCATCGCCGCCCCCGCGCCCGTCGTTGTCCCCCGGGGCTCCATTACTGCCGCCCGGTTCGGTGCCGTCGGTGCTTCGTGCTCCACCCCCACCCTCGCCCGCATGCGCGAACGATCCGCTGGACAGATCGAAGACGACCTGCTGGGTTTCCCCGCCCCCGGTTCCGTCCGCGGGCGACCCACCGCCGCCACGGGCCTCGATCGCCTTTTCAGCACGAAGCCGGTCGAGCACCTCGTCGGCCCGGTCGACGACGGGTTCGGGAACGCCAGCGAGGTCGGCGACGTGGACGCCGTAGGAGCGGTTCGTCGGCCCCTCACGAACGGTTCGGAGAAAGGTCACGTCGCCGTGGCGCTCGTCGACGGCGACGTGGACGTTCTCGACCCGCGGGAGGTGATCGGCGAGCGTCGTCAACTCGTGATAGTGGGTCGCAAAGAGGGTTCGCGCGCGCACCTCGTTGTGGAGGTACTCCGTCGCCGCCCACGCGATCGAGATGCCGTCGTAGGTGGCGGTGCCGCGGCCGACCTCGTCGAGGATCACGAGCGAGTCCGCCGTCGCCGAGTGGAGGATGTTCGACAGCTCCTGCATCTCGACCATGAACGTCGACCGCCCCTGTGCCAACTCGTCAAGCGCCCCCACGCGCGTGTAGATCCCGTCGACGAGGCCGACCTCGGCCGACCGCGCGGGGACGAACGAGCCGACCTGCGCGAGCAGCTGGATCAGCGCCGCCTGCCGCATGTACGTCGACTTCCCGCTCATGTTCGGGCCGGTGACGATCAGAAAGCCGCGCTCGGGGTCGAGCTCGAGATCGTTCGGGACGAAGTCCGTCGTTCGCTCGACTACGGGGTGTCGCCCCGCCTCGATGGAAAGCGATCGCGACGTGGCCAGCGTCGGGCGGGTCCAATCGTTGCCGGCGGCGTGGGTCGCGAGCGACGCGAGCGCGTCCAGCTCGGCGACGACCCGGCCGACGTCCTGAAGCAGCGCGGCCTCCTCGGCGACCGTCTCGCGAAGCTCCTCGAACAGCTCGTACTCCAGCTCGCCGCGCGTCTCCTCCAGTCGAAGGACCTCCCGTTCGCGTTCGGCCAGCTCGTCGGTGACGAACCGCTTGGAGTTCTTCAGCGTCTTGATCTCCCGATAGTGGTCGGGAACCCCGTCGGCGACGGACTTGCCAACCTGAATGTAGTAGCCGTCCGTCTTGTTGCGGTCGACGGTGACGTGGCTCAGTCCGTGTCGGCGCTTCTCGCGCTCGGCGAGCGTGTCGAGCCAGCGTTTCACCTCGTCGTGGCGCTCGATGAGCCCGTCGAGCTCCTCGTCGTAACCCTTCCTGAGGAGCCCGCCCTGCGTCTTCGTGTTCGGCGGGTCGTCCGCGAGCGCCGCCGCCAGCTCCTCGTGAAGCTCCCGCGCCCGTCCGCGATCCGGACGCCGGAGGACGTCGGCGACCGGCGACTCCGCGAGCGGGGTTCCCTCGACCGCCGCGGCTAGCTCGGGCAAAACCGCGAGGGTGTCACGCACCGAGAGCAGCTCGCTCGCGCCGGCGCTTCCGCTCGTCGCGCGGGCGGCGAGCCGCTCGAGGTCGTAGGCGCCACCGAGCGTCTCCCGGAGGCGATCGCGGGCGAGCGCCGCCGACGCGAGCGCCTCCACCGCGTCGAGTCGCCGTTCGAGCGCCTCACGGTCGCGCTTCGGGCGGATCAGCCACTCGCGTAACAGCCGGCCGCCCGGCGAGGTGACGGTGTGATCGAGCACGTCGAACAGCGAGCCGTCGCCGTTCCCGCCCATCGTCTCCGTCAGCTCGAGGTTGCGCTGGGTGGTCGCGTCGAGCTCGACGTGATCCGTCGAACCGTACGTCGTCAGCCGCGTCATCGACGCCAGCACGCCCGCGCCGGTCTCCTCGACGTACGCGAGGACCGCGCCGGCCGCCCGGATCGCGAGCTCGGAGTCGAGCCCGACCGCGTCCGCGGTCTCCGCGCCGAACCGCTCGCGGACCGCGTGTCGCGCCCGTCCGGGGGCGAACGCCTCCGTGTCGAACGCCGAGATCGAACCCGACAGCTCCTCGCGGACCGCGCCGAGCACGGCGTCGTCGTTGCGCACGAGCGGCCCGGGGAGCACCTCCGCGGGGTCGAATCGATACAGCTCCGCCCGGAGGTCGCTCTCGTCTTCGACCTCGGTGACGAGGAATCGGCCGGTCGTGACGTCCGCGAACGCGAGCCCGTAGGGACCGTCCACGTCGCCATCGTTGCCCGCGCCGTCCTCGCGAACGATCGCTGCGAGGTAGCGCGCCTCCGCGTCCGTCGTCTCGAGCAGCGTTCCGGGCGTGATCACGCGAGTGATCTCCCGGGCGTGGCCGTCGTCGGTCTCGTATTGGTCCGCGACGGCCACGCGGTAGCCGCGCTCGACGAGCGCCTTCGCGTACGGCGTCAGCTCCGAGAGCGGCACGCCCGCCATCGGGTACGACGAGCCGTGTGAGGACTTCTGTGAGACCTTCAGGTCGAGCTCGTCGGCGACGAGCTCCGCGTCGTCCGCGAAGAACTCGTAGAAGTCCCCGCACTGCATCGCGAGAACGTCGGCGTCGGTCTCCGACTTGAGGTCGAGAAACTCCCCGACGATGCCCGTTGCCATATCCGTACTCCCGCCGTCGTTGGCTAAAACCCTGCGGGTCGGATCGACGGCGTCGTTTCCGCTCCGGCCGACTACCTTCGCTCCGGCCGACTACTTGCGGTTCGGCAGCGTCCCGGGTTCGACCGACTCCTCGTCCTCTTCGGTGCTCACCTCCCGTTCGAACCCGTAGAGCACGATGCCGGTGTTGGCCGTGACGATGATCCCGGTCATCGGAACGGTCGCAAAGCGGTACATCGAGAAGCCGATCAGCACCGGCACCGCCGCGATCGTCGCCCACAGCAGGGGCCGTGACAGCTCCATTCGGGTCGCGTCCCACCGGACGGCGGCGAAGACCGCGATCGTCGACGCGACGCCGAAAAGCGCGATTCCGAGGGACTCGACGATGGCCATGCATATCCTTGGTCGATACGGTCAAAAGGGTTCCGTGGCGTTTCGCGTCGTTTCGCGTCGTTTCGCGTCCGTCCGTGCCGCCTCGCGCGGTCGGCGTCGCTCCGTGCGACCGCTCCGCTCGGTCCGCGTGCCGTTGCTCAACTGATCCGACGGCTCGTCGCGGGCCACGCCCGGCCCCTACCCGAGCGACGCGTGCCCGCGACGGCATGAACTCACGTCGGCGAGGGTATCAGCCTTTCCGGTCGTTCGCGGCCCGCCGCCGAACCGCCTTTGAGGTTCGCGGCCCGAGACGCACCATGGTGGACTCGATCACCGTCTACTCCGATCACGTCTGTCCGTTCTGTTATCTCGGACGCGCATCGCTCTCGCGGTATCGGGAGACCCGCGAGGAGCCGCTCGCGGTCGACTGGCATCCCTTCGACCTCCGCGCGGGCAAGCGCAACCCGGACGGAAGCATCGATACGGACGTCGACGACGGCAAGGACGAGGACTACTACGACGAGGCCCGCGAGAACGTGCGCCGGCTTCGGGAGCGCTACGACGTCGAGATGGCCCAGGAGATCCGCAAGGACGTCGACTCGCTGCCGGCCCAGCAGGTGTCGCTGTGGGTCAAAGAACGACACCCCGAGGCGTGGCCCGCGTTCGACGACGCCGTCTTCGAGGCGCTGTGGACCGAGGGCCGCGACGTCGGCGACCCGGAGGTCCTGCGGGACCTGGCCGCGGACGTCGAGGGCGTCGACGCCGACGACGTCCGGTCGGCTCTCGACGACGACGAACTTCGCGACCGACTGGCGGACCTGTTCGACGAGGCACGCCAACGTGGCATCACGGGCGTCCCGACGTTCGCGTTCGAGGGCCACGCCGCCCGCGGCGCGGTGCCGCCGGAGCAGCTCCGCCGACTCGTGGAAGGGGCCTGATACGCGACGCTCGACCGGGATCGGAACGTTGCGGTCGACGCGAATCCGTCACTCGCCGCCGTCGGCCGCGGGGGTACGACCCTCGACGTCTCCGGTCGCCGACGCGTCGATCGTCTCGGCGGGGTCTTCTTCGTCCCCCTCGTCGACGAACCGGTACGAGAGGTAGACGCACCCGAGCGCGAGCCCGATCCCGCCGATCACGTCGACGAGCCAGTGGATCCCGAGGTACATCGTCGAGACCATCACGGAGACGGCGAGCCACGTCGAGAGGATCGCCCAGATCGGGTATTCCCGCCGCGTCAACACGCCGAACGTCGCGGCGGTCACCGCCAGCGACGTGTGAAGCGAGGGGAAGACGTTCGTGTTCTCGTTCACCTCGCTCGTGAGCGCCTGGAAGTCGGGGTTGAACGTGTACAGAAGCGACGTGACGACGTCCGGCATCACGTTCCGGGGGCCGTGTGCGAGGATCAGCGTATAAAATAACAGGCCGATTCCGTAGTTGAGCGCGTACGCGACGATGAGCCGCTTGAACGCCGTCGTTCGCGGCAGGGCGGCGTACGCGATGAACGGAAAGACGAGCAGGAAAACGTAGCCGTAGATGTAGATCCACGAGAAGTAGAACGTCAACTCGGGGGTTACGTAGTTCGCCTGCATCCACGCGACGAAGCCGCCCTCCAGCGCATATATGGTTCCGGTCATCCGGAACCCGACCACCTCCGAGACGCTCTGGAGGGCGCCACGCCCTAGCGCGCTCGCGATCAGTACGGCGAGCAACATCGTGATCTGTGGCTTCGCGTCCCGGAGGATCGGGACGAAATCGTGTGCGAGGTCGTAGAGCCGTCTCGGGCCGACGAGCACGATCCCGGCGATGAGACACATCACGCCGACCCAGAAGACGAGCCGTAAGATGACGGAAAGGAGGACGCTCATTGGTCTCTCGCGAGCAGCTCGCCCGCCTCGTTATACCGATACCCGGCGTCACGAAACGCGTCCCGCACCGCGTCCGCGTCGATCTCGCCGGCGGTGCCACGGAAGGGGTACACGGCGTCCTCGTTGCGATCGTCGTCCCACCGCAGGCCGTCCGGGACGTACGCCGGCGACGCGGCGAGCGGCGAGGTCGCCGGACGTGCGTAGCCGTCGAAGGCGTCATCGACGAGGGCGGCCTTGTCGATCATCGACGCGAGGATCGCCCTGATTCGCGGATTCGAGAGGGGCACCCGTCTGACGTTGTACCCGACGTGGTAGAACGCGGCCGATCGCGTGCTGGCGAGCCTCGCGTCAGCCTCCCGACCGATCCGTGGCACCGCGTCGGGGCCGAGGTTCGAGGCCGTCCCGTCCGCCAGCCCGTCCCCGACCTGCTGGACCGCCGCGATGTCCGACGGGACGACCTCGAGCACCAGCTGCTCGAAATCGGGTGCTCCGTGGAATCCCTCGGGGATCGACCGTGCGGGACCGTCCCCGTCCGCGTCGCCGGTTCCATCCGGCGAGCCGTCCTCCTCGTCGCTCGTCGATTCGGTTTCGAGGTCGTGGAGAAAGTGGTCCGGGTTCCGTCCGAAGACGACCTCGGCTTCCGGGCTCGACTCGATGAATTGCAGGGGACCCGAGCCGACCGGATCGTCGTTGTTCCACACGAGGGCTTCGGTGGTCTCGTCGTCGATCCGTACGCCCGCGATGTTCACCAGCTCCGTTCGATCGGTCCAGACGTGTTCCGGAAGGATGGGGATCTCGAGTGCGCGCTCGGCGACCGGCCGGTTCGCGCTCCCGACGACCAGCTCCACGGTCGACTCGTCGACGGCCGTTGCGGACTCGACGATGGTGCTTCGTCCGCGGAACTTCGGCGTCGGAATCGGCGTCTCCGCGTTCCCCATCGACGTGTCCTTGAGGAACCGATAGGTGAAGACGACGTCGTCGGCCGTCAACGGCTCGCCGTCGTGCCACTCGGCGTCCCGGAGGTCGACGCGGATCGTTCCGGCGCCGGTTCGCTCCCAATCCGTCGCAAGCCACGGAACGGGGCCGTCATCGTGTCTCCGGACCAGCGGATCGTACAGCAGGGAGGTGAACGTTCCGTGACGTCGATACTCGGCAGCGACCGGATTCCAGTTCTCGGTGATGCGGTCGTCAGTCGTCGTGAGACGGAGCGTAACCGGCTCGCTCGCGCCGTCATCCTCCTCGCCTTCGTCGTCCCCTCCGGTGCGAGCGAGACGAAGCAGTCCCTGTACGGACGTCGGGTGGGCCCGATCCCAGCCGGTGAACCGCTCCGTACGGTAGGCGGTCAACGCATCCGGGAACGCGACGACGGTGAACGGCTGGAGCTCACAGACGGCGTCCTGTAGGTCGGCGAGCACCTCGGATCGTCGGCCGGTCGACGCCGAACGCTGCTCTTCCAGCTGCTCGTCGATCGCCAGTTCGGTGAACCCGAACGGGTTCTGCCACCCCGTCTCGGCCGTGAACTGCGAGTGAATGAGCGAGTAGAGGGCGTCGGGGTCGAAGGGCATCGTCTCCGGAAACTGACCGACGTAAAGGTCGAAGTCGTGGTTGAAAAGGATCGTCCGCTGCAGATCGGCCTGCGCCATCGTGTCCACGCGCGCGTCGATGCCGACCTCGTTCAGGTGCTCGGAGAGATGCCGAGCGATCCGGATCGCGTTCGGATCGGCGTCGGCCGGGAGGGTCACGATCTCCAACGAGACCTGTGAGGACCGGTCCCGTCCGGCGATGTTGCGGACGCGGCCGACGCAGCCGGCGCTCGCGACGGCGAGACTCGTCCCCGCCACGAGCACCGACCGGCGGCTCCTCGCCCGTGTCATTCCTTCCTAAGAGTTCGTCATCCAGCATATAATTGCGCTTTGGTCGGGGAATCCCCGGCGGAGAGCCCGGAACGCGTGCGCCTCCGTCGCCAACGTGGCCTCAGAGCACGTCCGTAAGCGGGAGCGCGAGCCCGAACGTCCACGCGAGCACCCCCGCGACGAGCACGCCCCGATCGTGGGACGCGCGCCCGACCGCGACGAGCCCGAGTGCGGCGAGTATCACCGCACGGTGGACGATCAGATCCGGCGGGACGGCGACCCCGAGCCCGGCGAAATCGAGGACGAACCCGCCCCCGAGTCCGACGACCACGCCGAGGAACGCCGCGGTCGGCTCACACCCCCGCGCCGCGGCGATCACGAGCGCGGGGAGGCCGACGGCGATCGCCAGATACAGCGGCGCCGCGATCGCCTTCGGCGGCAGCTCCGGATACGCGAGCTCCAGACCGATTCCGGCGGCTCGAACGCCCAGGAAGACGGCCGCGAGGGCCGCACCGAGGAGGGCCGCGTCGGCGTGTCGGCTCGCCTCCGTGCGGAACCGCTCGGCGGTTTCGACCGTTACCTCCCGCGTCCGACGACGGAGGAGCGTTCCGACGACCGGGATGAGGATCGTGAGCTCGATCACGGTGAGCCAGCCGTCGCTCCATCCGCCGTCGATCCCCCGATGTTCGCGAGTCACCGTCGCGGCCGTGCCGGATTCGATGAAGTCGTCCTCCAACCTGATCGCGGGCTCACTGATGTCGGTGACGGTGTGGCGCAATCGGAACCAGTCGTAGTACTCCTCGTGAACCTGGATCGCGGTGTACGCTTCGTCGGGTGATTCGTACGCGCGAACGTGGTCCCGCGAGCCGAGGTACTCGCCGTCGTGGAACTCGAAGGTCTCGTCCACCCACTCACCGCCGTCCGATCCCTCGAAGTACGAGTAACGGACCGACCCGTGTGCGTCCTCCCAGTCGGTCTCCGTCACCGCGTCGGCGACGAGACCCGGATCGGCGTCGGTCTCCAGCTCGTCCGTCTCCTCCCAGTCGGTCTCCGGCTGTGCGGTCAACGCCTCACGCACCGCGTCCGCGTCGTCGTGAAAGACGACGTTGATCGCGAGGGTTCGCCCCCCGACCGACCGGCTCCGGCTCGTGTACGGCCACAGGTCGTAGTCGCCCTCGACCGCGATGAGCGAGTCCTCCGGGACCGCATCGGCCGCCGGCTCGTCGGCCGTCCCGCCGAGGAGCCCCGACAGCACGAGCCCGACGCCGACCACGACGAGCAGAACCGCCACCAGCGCCTTCCGTCGCATACGTCTTCCGCTCGGGGGCGATGGATAAAAGCGTACCACTCGCGGGGCCCGTCACCAGGTCTCGACGCATCCCTCGCGAACGTCCTCCGCACACCCCTCACAGTCGGGGTGTCCGGACTCGAAACAGGCCGGGCGTCCCTCGGCGTCGACGGGCTTCGCCCGCCGCTCGGCATGTCGTCGGCAGACGATCCGCGCTCGCCCGTCCTCGTCGCTCGGGAGGTCGTATAGTGCGATCCCGGCGTTCGAGCCGTCGGCGTTCAGTTTTCCCTCCCGATAGGCGCGCTTGGCCTCCTCGAACTCCCTGCCGGCCTTGCGGAGCTGCTGGCGGAGCACGCGTTCGAGCCGGTCGTCCATGCCGGTCCTTCGGCGTCGCGAACCATAGGTCCGTTGGCGACCGGCGCGGTCTCATTCCACCCGAAACGGAGCCCGCGTCCGGCTGACGTGCGTCGGACGCGGAGTGGGTCGACCGTTCACCCGGCCGACCCGGACCCGTCGCGGTCGTCGCTGGCGGTCCAGCGGGCGGCGCCCGGGATCACGGCGACGAGCCGCGTCACGTAGCCGAACTTGAACAGGCCGAGCTGCGAGAGGACGCCGAGAGCGAAGACGGCGAGAAACGCGGGTGCGGTGACGTCGAAGAGGATCGGCTCGACGGTGAGTTCCTCGACCGCCGTCTTGAACGCGTCGACCGTGAGCGACCGCGAGGCGAACGCGGCGCCGATGAAGGCGGTGGAGACGACGAGCGTCGTCCGGCTGAGGACGAAGCCGAACAGCGCGCCGACGGCCACGCCCGCCAGCGTCGCGCCGACGAGCAACAGCGTCCCCTCCAAGCCGGCGGCGTCGGCCGCGTAGAACGGCCCGACGGCGAACCGGCCGACGAACCCGCCGACGACGCCGCCGATCCCGAGCACCGCGAACGAAAGCCCCGCGTACGCGAGGAAGCCGCCGAGTGCGGCGCCGACCACGACGGCGCCGCCGGTGACCGCGAGCGCGTCGACCGCGACGAGCCCGACGAGGTTCGGCGAGAGGAGGTAGCCCGCACCGCCGCCGATCAGGATGCCGGTCAGCGTGACGGCGTAGACGGAGACCGCCGCGCCGACGAACGCGAGCAACAGCCCGGCGACGACCAGCCCGGCGTCGAATGGCGTGACCATGCGAGGACGTGTGCCGTCATCGAACTTAAAGGATCGTTCCGTCTCGCCGTCAGCCGTCCGCACGCCCGCCGTCGGACGGCGCGTCGTCGGGGCCTATCGTCTCGCCGTCGTCGTCGGGATTCACGAGGTCGACCGAATGGCCGGTGTGTCTCGCATGCGTGTGGGCGAACCGGCGTGCCGGACGCTCGGCGAGGAACCGCTCACCGTCCGGACACGCCCGACAGTCGGCGATCCACGGCGTCATCTCGTCCGGATAATGGCCGGTGTGACGCTCGTGGTCCAGCGCGAACTGCTCGGCCGCACGATTGCCGGCGGCGAGTTCGTCGAGTTCGTACGCGAGGTCCCACTCGCGGTCGCAGATCGAACACCGTATCGTGGGAAGGTCGTCGACGGCATCCGGATCGGTTGCGTCCCCGGTCGTCGGGTCCGCGGGGTCCCGCGGCGGCGGCACGTCGGACACGTCGGCCCATCCCGTCCGCTCGGCGGGAAACGTCGGGAGATCGTCGCTCCCGGGAGCGTCGTCCCCGTCGGGACGATCGTCGGGGGCGTCTTCTCCCGGATCGTCGTCGGTTGGATCCTCTGACACGCCCCGTTCTCGGTCGGGCCGCGACGTTAACGTTGCGGCGATCGCGAACGCGGCGTGCCGCTCACCGCGCTCGGCGCCGGTCCTGCCGGTCGAGGTGGCGCGTGTAGCCGCCGACGACCAGCCCGAAGCCGACGATCAGGAGAGCGAAGCCGGCGAGCCGCGTCGTCCCGAGCGTCATCACGGCTAGGATCAGCCCGAAGAGGAACGCGAAGACGCCGCCGACGACGAGGCCGACGTCGAGCAACGGCGAAGGCTGGACCGTCTTACAGTGCGGGCAGATGCGCGCGTCGCTCGGGATCGGCTCCCGGCAGTCGACACAGCGAACGCGATCGCGGGGCACGACGCGGAGTTCGGGTTCCGCCGGTTTATAAATCGCCGTTCGCGTGGCGCACGCGGCCGCCCGGCGGGTCGGATCGGGCCGTTGTTCCCCGTCTCAGCCGTCTACGTCGAGCCTTCGCGGTCGCTCGACGCCGTTGAACTCGAATCGGATGCCTCCGATCTCGGAGTCGGAGAGCGTCACGGTCCAGCCGTGCGCGTCGGCTATCTCACGGACGATCGCGAGCCCGAAGCCGGTTCCCTCGTCGCTCCCACTGTATCCGGGCGCGAAGACGTCCTCCCGCCGTTCCGGATCGATTCCGGGGCCGTCGTCCGCGACGTAGAAGCCGTCATCGAGTTCGCCGACGCGGATCTCGACGTCGTCGAGTTCGCGATCGAAGTACGCCGCCGTCAACTCGAGTACGGCAGGGTCGTCATCGACGTGCAGCACGTCGATACGGTCGGTCATGCATGACGTAGACGGGAATATATAAAGGAACGTCGTCGTGGCCGTCAATCAAGGCGGTTCGCCGGTCGAACGACCGCCATCGAGGCGGTTCTTCGTCCGACCGACCGACGCGCATTCTCCCGGTCGTCCGCCTCGAATATCCATTACTGATAATTTCGGGCGGGGATATAAACCGGCCACACCTCGGAACGGACGTATGGCGGATTCATCATACGGACGGCAGGACTTCGGTCACGGCAGCTTGAACGAGCAGCTGGACGTGGATGCGCTCCTCCGTGAGATCGACCTCGATCGATCCGAGATCGACTGGCGTAAGGAGTTCGTCGGCTTCGACCGCGACGACGCCCGTCGACTCCGGCGATACGAGGACGTCTTCCGTGACAACGCCGAGCAGGTTGCGGACGACTTCTACGGCAACCTCACGGATCACGAACAGACCGTCAAGGTGATCGGACGGTCGGAGAAGGGCGTCGAACAGCTCAAACGGACGCAGTCCGCTTACCTCGTGACCCTTGCCGGCGGCGACTACGGGCAGGAGTACTTCCGTGACCGCGCCCGAATCGGAAAGCTCCACGATATGCTGGACATGCCGATGAAACACTACCTCGGTCAGTACGGGGTCTACTACGATCTCATTTTGCCGCTCGTCGGCGACGATCTCGTCGACAGGCTGACCGACCGACTCACGGGCGCGGTGACCGATGGTGCGGGTGATCTCCGACGATCCGAGTCGATCGACGACGCCGAGGCGGCCGAGATCGGCCCGCCCACGGACTCGGTCGACGCGATCGTCGAGGCGGAGGTCGACGAGACGATCCGGGACCTGCTCGCGATCCTCCGGATCATCAATCTGGACATGCAGGTCGTCACGGACACGTACATCCACTCGTATAGCCGGCGGCTGGAGGACGAGATCGAGCGGAGCGAGCGGCTGATGCGCGACGTTCGAAACGAGGTTCGGGATCCGGTTGCCGACCTGAAGACAACGTCCGAAGACGTCGCCGGTAGTGCTGGGGAGATCTCCGAAACGGTCGAGACGACGGCCGCTCGGATGGGCGAGATCTCCGGCGAGGTCTCGAACCTCTCGGCGACGGTCGAGGAGGTCGCATCGACCGCCGACCAGGTCGAACGAACGAGCGATAGGGCCGACGCGCTCGCTCGGGACGGCAAGGACGCCGCGGACGACGCCACGGCGGTCATGGCCGAGATCGGCGAGTCGGTCGAGACGGCCCGTGACGACATCGATCAGTTACAGGGCGGGGTGCAGGCGATCGACGAGTTCGTCGAGGCGATAAACTCCATCGCCGAGCGGACGAACATCCTCGCGTTGAACGCGCAGATCGAGGCCGCGCGTGCGGGCGACGCCGGCAACGGATTCGCGGTCGTCGCGGAGGAGGTCAAGAGCCTGGCCGAACAGTCCCAGACGCACGCGAACGACGTCGAACGGCGCGTCGAGGAGATCAAAACGGACACCGACGCAACCGTCGAGAGCCTCACCGAGCTGACCGAGCGAGTCGATGAGGGGATCGACCGCGTTCAGGACGCGATGGAGAGTCTGACGGAGATCGTCGCAGCGGTCTCCGAGACGGCTGATGGCATCAGCGAGGTGTCGAACGCGGCCGACGACCAGGCGGCAAGCAGCGAGGAGATCGCCGCGATGGTCGATGAGATCGTCGGCCAGGCGGAACGCGTCGCCGCCGAGATAGACGACCTAGCCGCGGCGAACCAGGAGCAGTCGGCGATGGTCGAGGAGGTCGAGGACGCGGTCGCCAAACTCACGAACCAACCGGCGACCGACGGAGGACGTCCACCGCACGCGGCCGAGGCTCCCTCCGACGACGTCTCCATTCCGGAGGATCTCCCGGACGGAATGCCGGAGTTCGTCGTGGAGTCGCTCTCCGACGACCAGCTCCGGGAGATCGCCCGCGGCCGACTCGATCGCTCCGACGTGCTCTGAGGCGTCATGATCCGGCTCGCGCGTTACATCGCCCCGCGCCGTCGACGAGGGAACGATTCGTCGACGGGGGTCGGCTCGTCGACAAGGGTCGGCTCGTCGTCGCCGGACGGTTCGATCGCGTCCCGCGGGCCGATAGGTTCGAGTGGGGTCGCGACCATCGTTCGAACGTTCGATGGTCGACGGCGACGAGCGAGGCGCGCTGACACGCTGGTCCGACGCGGACGGGCACGACGGGCGCGAGCGTGAGCCCGACCGCGTCGTCCTCCACGTCGACATGGATTGTTTTTACGCCTCCTGCGAGCGGCTTCGTCGCCCCGACCTCCGCGGGGAGCCCGTCGTCGTCGGGATGGGCTACGAGCCCGGCGAGACCATCGGCGCGGTCGCGACCGCGAGCTACGAGGCCCGTGCGTTCGGCGTCGAGAGCGCCATGCCCATCTCCGAGGCGCTCGACCTCCTTCCTCGCCGTGCCGACGCCGATCGAAGCGACTCCGATCCGAATGACGCCGACTCGGACGCCGCCGACTTAAACGACGCCGACGCGCTCGACCCGGAGGAGACGGGTCGGTACGTCCCCGTCGACCTCGATTTCTATACGGAGGTCGCGGCCGACGTGAAGGCGATCCTCCACGACTGTGCGGACGTGGTCCGTGAGGTGAGCGTCGACGAGGCGTATCTCGACGTCTCCGAGCGGACCGCGTGGACGGTCGCGGGCGACCCCGACGACCCGAAGCCGAGCGGCGCGGCGGGGCCGGCCGACGCCCGAACGCTCGCGGAGGGCTACGCGCGACACGTCAAGGAACGGATCGACCGGGAGGCGGGCGTTCCCGCCAGCGTCGGCGTCGCACCGAACATGTCGACCGCGAAGGTCGCGAGCGACTTCGACAAGCCCGACGGCCTCGTCGTCGTGCCGCCGGGCGAGGTTCGGGCGTTCCTCGCGCCGCTTCCGACCGCGGAGCTGCACGGCGTCGGCCCGGTGACCGAGCGCCGGCTGGCGGAGCTTGGCATCGAGACCGCGGGCGATGTGGCCGCGATGGATCCCGACGTCCTGGCGGACGCGTTCGGCGACCGCGGCCGGGAGCTGTGGACGCGCGCCCGCGGCGAGGACGACCGCCAGGTGACGCCGAGGGGACTCCCCAAGAGCCTCTCGCGGGAATCGTCGCTCCCGGCGACCGCCGAGGCGTCGCGCAAGCGCGAGACGATCCGGGCGCTGGCCGCCGACGTCGCCCGGCGTGCACGCGAGCGGGGCTGTCGCTACCGTACCATCGGGATCAAGGTCGTCGAGCCCCCCTATGACGTGAACACCCGCGCTCGCAGCCTTCCCGGTCCCGTCGACGACCCCGACGTCGTCGAGGAGGTCGCGCTCGACCTCCTGACGGAGTTCGACGGCGACCGGGCCCGCAAGCTCGGCGTTCGCGTCTCGAAGCTCGACTTCGGTGCGGGCGATCAGTCGACGCTCGGCGGCTTCGAGGGGGAGGATCCCGCCGGCACAGCCGATGCCGACGGCTCCGTCGGCGGGTTCGATCCCTCCGATCCTCCCAACGACGCCCGCGGCGGCGGCTCCCCCGGATCGACGCTCGACGACTGGCTGGAGGACGGTCGCATGACGGGCGACGACGCCGACGCGGCCGGCGGCGATCGCGACGAGGGCCAGGCGTCGCTCTCGGAGTGGTCCGGCAACTGATTCATATCCGTTCTCGTCGGCTCTCGGGAGCGATCGGGCTGCGCGTCCCACGGCGTGTGACGCGCCACCGCGGCCTCGGTTCTCCCCAGCCCCGTTCGACCCCCCCGCGCGCGTCGTCCGGTGCTGGCGCCGTCGCCGTCGATCCTCGTTCCGCGGGTCAATCGTTGGCGTGGTCGTGCGGGGCCGCGGGGTCGTCGAGTGAGTGATCGTGATCGCCGTGGTCGTCGTGGTCGTGGCCCTCGTCGTCGCGGTCGGCGTGGTCCGAGCCGTTCGTTCCGCCGAGGATCTCGGCGCCCTCGCCGTCGATCATGTCCATGTTCTTCAGGTTGTCCCGCTCCTCGAAGTCCTCGACGGCCGCCATCACGTCCGCCTGCGTGATCGTCATGCGGTCCTCGGTGAGCGCGCCGAGGACGGCCTCACGCAGCACCATCCGGAGGTCCGAGCCGGTCAGGCCGCTCGTGCGGTCGGCGACCTCCTCGGGGTCGAAGTCGGCGATCCGCATCTCCTTCGTGACCACGCGGAGGATATCGGCGCGCATGTCGCGGTCGGGTTTCGGGAAGTTGACGATCTCGTCGAACCGACGCCACGCGGCGGCGTCGAGCTGGTCGGGATGGTTGGTCGCACCGATCAACAGCACCTCGTCGCGGACGAGCGAGACCTCGTCGATCGACTTGAGCAGGGTGTTCACCGCCCGCTTAAGCGCGGCGTGTTCGTCCGAGCGTCGGGTCTTCGCGACGGAGTCGAACTCGTCGATGAAGAGGATACACGGCGAGAGCCGCTTTGCGACCTCGAACGTCTTCTCGACGTTCTTGGCCGTCTCGCCGAGGTACTGGCTCGTGATCATCGACAGCTTCACCTCGACGAACGGAAGCCCGAGTTCGTGTGCGAGTGCCCGCGAGATGGTCGTCTTCCCGGTTCCGGGCGGGCCGACGAAGAGCAGCTTGCCGATCTCGCGCAGTCCGATCCCGGCGAGGTACTCGCGGTACTCGATCGCCTTCACGATCTTCTGGATCTCGTCCTCCTGGTCGCCCGTGAGCACGAGGTCGGCGAGCGTCGTCTCGATCTCCTCGGGCGCACGGACGTTGACCAGGTCGAGCATCTCCGCATCATCCTCCTCGTCGAAGTACTGATCCAGCAGGGCGTCGATCCAGACCCGATCGGCCTGAATGGGTCTCACGTCCGCACGCGCCTCCTCGTGGGTGACGGGCGCGTCGAGGTCGTCGGCCGCGACGAGCGCGGCGACGACCGTCGGATTCGAGGCGATCCGCTCGCCGTCGGCGTGGTCGACGAACCACTCCAGCGCCATCCCGGGCTGGGTGAGGGTGATCTCGCCGGAGAAGTCCGTTCGCTGGGTGAAAAGTAGATCGGAGACGGCCTCCCACGGGCGTTCGACCCCCGTCGCGGTGGTCGTCACGCCGTCGGTCGGCTTCAGCGGCCGTTCGACGCCGCCTGGTGCGTCGTCGCCGGCCGTCTCGGACCAGAACACCTGTCGAAAACGTGGGGGCAGATCGTTCTCATCGAGGTCACGATTCTCGGTGTAGAGGTGGGCGGTTAGAACGAACTCGACCACGTCGAGCGCCGGGTCACTCATCCCCGTGAGTTAGTCCCGGCGGCCGCTTAAGACCGTCGAAGGCGGTCTCATGGACGGAGCGGTCGCGCCCGACGCGCCCATCGTGTCTCCCGCCGGTCCGACTCGCCAGCGACTCGCCGCTCCGACTCGAACGATTGACGAATGGCGCAGCAACGAGATGATCGAACGTTCGGACAAACGTTTTTATTCTCCGATACCAAGCCCCAAAGCGAGTTTAATGAGGCGAAACGATCCCGGTAAACGAAATACAACACACGATCGATCATCCGTGATCCGGAGGGCAGAACGGTGGGCGGCGTGCGGCTCGACGGATCGCCGTCGTTTCCGACCCCGTTCTCGATGACCGACGTCCCCAAGCCGGTCGACGGGTCCGCCGATCCGCCGTCGCTTCGACCCGACACCGGGCGGGCAGGGATCGTCATCGCCGGCGATCGCTCCGAACGCTTCGACGATACCGATAAGGCCCTGGTGAGGCTCGAGGGCGACCCCCTCATCTCCCACGTCGTCTCGCGGGTCGCACCCGCGGTCGACGAACTCGTCGTGAACTGCCGCCGCGACCAACGGGACGCTCTCGCCGCCGCCATCGACGACATCGCGGACGTCGACCGCGCTCGAGTGACCTTCGCGCTCGACGGGACGGACGGCCAGAGGGCGGTCGCCGGGATCCGGGTCGGGCTTCGTGCGACCGAGGCGGAGTACGCAGTGCTCGTGCCGTGTGACGTGCCCCGGATCGAGCCGGCGTTCCTCGCTCACCTGCTCGAACGCGCCCGCCACCGAACGGGTGCGGCGATCCGGCTCGCCGGGCACGTTGAGGTGCTTCCGTCCGCGGTCCACGTCCGTGCGGCGGAGGCGGCCTGCACCGAGACCTTAGCCGACGATGGGGGCGTCGACGCCCTGCGGCGCGCGCTGGACCCGATCGTGATCGACGAACGCGAGGTCGCCGCTCACGTCGACTCGCGGACGCTGGAGGACGTCGACACGCCGGCCGACCTGCGACGGCTGCGGGCCCGCCTCGAGTCGTCCGGCGACCGGTGACGATCCTCGCGGTAGCTCGATCGAGGGAGTCGACGAGCGGGGGTAAAACGGAACGGCCGCCGCGTCTACAGGCGGCCGACGTTCTCGACGGCGACGGACTCGACGCCCTCGACCTCCTCGAACGCCTCCTCGACGGCCTCGGTGCCGCCGGCGCCGTCGGGGACGATGACGGTCGGCAGCAGCGCGACGAGCCCGAACGCGACGTCGTCTCGCTCGAAGCCGCGGATCTTCGCGCCCTGCGGCAGCGACGCCTCGAGCCGGTCCTGAAGCTCGTCGAGGTCGATATCGGGGCTGTTCGGCATCACCTTGATCTTGGCGGCGACGTCTCCCATCTCAGGGCCCCCGGAAGCCGCAGTCGGGACACTCATAGAGGTTGCTCTGCTTCCGGCACTTCGAGCACCGGTGGACGGTCGTGCCGCAGTCCGGGCAGGCGAACGTCGCGGCGTTCATGCCGGACACCTGGATCCCACAGGAGACGCACTTCTTGGCGGCTCCGGCTTCGCTCTTGCTCATACCATCTCTCACCGGCGCGCGACTTTTAACCGTTGTTCTTTGCCCCCGCCGGCGCGTCACCCGAGCATCAAGGGCCCGATGAGCACGCCCATCAGATGCACCCGACGCGCACCGAGCCGGGGCGGGACGAGCCCGAGCAGCGTGGAGACGGCGAAGACGCCGACGCCGAACGGTCCCGCGAACGCGAACGAGAGGCCGGCCAACAGGATGAGCACCGTGACCGACAGCCGGGTGTAGTCCGCGTTGCCGACGATCCGCAGGTAGGCGTCGCCGAGAAGCACCACGAGCGTGAACCCGCAGATCGCCGCGATCGCGACGGCGACCAGCAGGATGGGGAGCGCCAGCGGCACCTCCGCGCGCTCGACCGCGACGGTGACGCCCGTCCGGGGCGTGCCGAGTGCCGCCAGCGCGAACAGCGCGAACACGGTGTTGGCGGTATTGGCGCCGCTCGTGGCGACGACGAACCCGCGGTCGGCCTCCCGACGCGGCACCGCCGGCAGCGCGGCAATGGCGGCGATGGCTGCGGAGACGCCCGGGACGTAGCCGACGACGGCGCCCGCGAGCGATCCGGCACCCGCGGTGACGCCGAGGTCGCGCCTTCCCATGGTGAGCCTGGCGTCCGACTGCGGCGGCACCCCGTCGCCGCCGAGCGCGTCGACGAGCACGGGCGCGCCGAACAGGCCGGTGAAAAGCGGCGCGAGAATTCCGCCGGCGTCGAGCGGTGCGGCCGGGTCGACGTCGAGCGTTGCGGTGCCGAGCGCGGCACTCGCGAGGAACGCACAGAAGCCGCTGACCGCCGCCCGCTTCGAGGATTCCGTTAGGACGAGAAAGGCGACGACGCCGGCGAGCAGCCACGGAAGGTGTGTCCTGACGGTCGGGTAGCCCCGGACCATGACCCACGTGATCGGCAGCGCGAGCGGGACGGCGAGCGCGACCGCGATCCCGGACCCGACCGCCGAGAGCCGCATCGCCTCGCGACCCCGTCCCGCGACGACGAGCCGATGGCCCGGTAAGGCCGCGACGGCCGTGGCCGCGTCGGGCACGCCCAGCGCGAGCGCCGGAACGATGTCGAGAAAGGAGTGGACGACGCCGGCGGCGAGGATCGCGACGCCGACCAACAGCGGGTCCGCCGGTATCGAGGGGGCGATCCCCGCGAGCAACAGCGCGAAGTTGTTGGCGTGGAGCCCCGGAACGAGCCCGCTGACCGTCCCGAGCGCGGCGCCGCCGGCGAGGAAGGCGAGCGCCTGTAGGGTGAAGGTCGGATCGACGACGGGGCGGACCAGGGCGTCCATCCCGACGAGGTGGCTGCGGCTTCCGATATAAGGATTCGGCGGAACGGCGGGCGAGCAAACCCATTGCGTCGGCTCGGCGGCAAAGCCCTCGGGAACGAGTCGTGAGGAAGCGAACGGGCGGAACTTACGCGGGCTGGACGGCCTGCGACTTCTTCTGGGTGATGTAGCCGGCGATGCGGTTGCGAACGCCCCGCGACTCGACGGTCGTCAGGGCCGTAACGCTCTCCTTGTTCGTCTCGAAGTCCGTGTTGAACGAGTCGGGATAGCGCTCCAGGAGCACGTTCCCGAGTTGTTTGATGTACTTGGGTTTGACGGCCATACGAGCGGTACCGTCGGCCCGGACTAAAAGGGTTCGTTCCCGCGCGAGCGACCGTGTGTCGGGGTGACGCGGTCGACCGGCGGTCGCTCGTCGCCGCGTCCGAGGCCGTCAGTCGGTCCCATCGTCCGTCCCGTCGAGCCGCGCCCGCCACCCGGTCGCCGCGTCGATCCGGGCGAACGCCTCGCGCTCGCGGGGGCCGCCACAGCGGTCGACGACGTCGGCGAAGTACGCGAGCCGATCGAGCAGTTCGGCCGTCTCGTAGCCGGGAACGTCCAGCCGCGAGGCGGCCACGGTCGCGTCGATGACCGCGCCGAAGCCGCGATCGATCGTCGGGACGCGGGTCCGCCGAACCTCGCTTTCGACCGGCGTCAGCGCCCAAGTGCGGATCGTCGTGTCGCCCTCGGTTCGTTCGCTCACCTCCTCGGCGCGGACCTCGACCCACGCGTCGGCCGACGCAAGGACGGGGTCGTCGACCTCGTGGATCGTCAAGGCCGCGTCGACGAAGATCCGGGGGTCGGCGACGAACTGGACCACGCCGCCGCCGCGCTCCGTGAAGTTGCGCCACGTCCGGGTGCGGCCGTACGTGCGGGCGGTGACCGGGGCGGATTCGCTCTCCTCGGGGCTCGATTCCGGCGCGTGGAGTCCGAGCGCCGCGGCGTTCCACAGCCCGTTCGGGCCGAGCGTCGTCACCACCGACTCCGTGACGCCACGGAGCTCGACCGGCCACCCTGCCGGGTTCTCCCCGTCGCCCTCGGGCTCCGTCGCGTCGGTCATCCGCCGACCTCCACGCCCCGACGCAGGGAGACATACAACGCGGCACAGGTCAGATCGGCAGTCGTACCGGGATTGATCCCCTCGTCGACGAACGACTCCGCCAGCGTCTCCGCGGCCGCGAGGTCGACATGCTCCGCGAGCGGATCGGGGATGTTCGTCGGACCGAGGTCGCCTCCGCCGTCGTCGTCACCGCCGACGCGGTCGTCGCCGCGATCAAGGAGCCCGGCCGCCCGACGGCTGGCCGCGCGCGCCGTCTCGGGGTCGTGAGCCGTCGCGACCAGCGTGTCCGGCTCCGTCGCGAGCTGCAGAAGGAACGCCCGGGCCGCCCGGTCGACGATCGGCCCCTCGTCGGCGACGATCCGGTCGGCCATCCGGAACGATCGCGGGAACCCCTCGGTCCACTCCTGTGCGTTGCGGTCGGGGATCCGATCGGCATCGGTCGCTCGTCGATCCCCGTCCAGCGCCATTACGTCCCGAAGCGTCCACCCGCGCTCGCGGAGCGCCGGCTCCGCGTCCCGACCGCGGCGGACGTCGAGCTCCGCGGCGTCGGCCGGCGGCTCGCCGACGGCGACGTCGACGTGCTCGAAGGCGGTATAAAAATCGACGGCGTCGTCGACGGTCGTCGTCCGCGTGATCCGGTCGACGCCCTCGGCGGTGAGGTCGCCGTCGGCACTCGCCGTGACGAGCGGGACGAGAAGCAGCAGACAGCCGAACTGCGTGTTCGTCCGCGCGCGGTCCGCCATGCCGCGGACCGCACGCTCGAAGGCGACCCCGACCGTGGCGCCCCGTGCCGCGCGCGCTAGTCCGTCGCGCGCGCCCACCGCCCCGCCGAGGAACGACTCGAACCGCAGATCGGCGAGGTCGCGATCGCGGTCGACGTTGCCCGGTTTCGGCGTCCCCGCGACCTCCAGAAGCAGCGCGAGGATCGCGTCGTCCGCGGGCGCGCGTCGCGGTCGTGGGCTCTCCAGTCCCGTCATCGGTGCCTCCGCGGACGTCCGGCGCGGGTTATAAGCGACCCTGCCCGCCAGTCGGCGACCGCGTCGCCGACCGCGTCGAGCACGTCGGGATCGGATCCCGGCCGGGTCGGGCGAGCGACGCTCACGGCGTCAGCGCCGTACGCGGCATACTCCGCAACGCTTCCGCGGTCGCGCACGCCGTTGTTGGCGACGATCCGGAGGTCCAACCTCTCGCGGTCGATCGCTGCACGGAGGTCGGCGATGACGGGTTCCGAATCCATCGCGTCGACGTGCAGCCAG
Organism: uncultured Halobellus sp.; assembly: GCA_964538415.1. Lineage (GTDB taxonomy): Archaea > Halobacteriota > Halobacteria > Halobacteriales > Haloferacaceae > Halorubrum. Next base: position 10,304 of record CAZIFX010000012.1, on the reverse strand, counting down.
TCGCCGCCGGCGGCCACGACCGTCTTCGCGACGGCAACGAGGTCGACGTCGTCGACCTCCGCGCGTACCTTGACGCTCGTCGTGTCGCCCGCATCCGCGGCGGCCGAGACGTACTCGCGGAGCCGGTCGAGGTCCCGGAGGAGGGACTCCCCGCAGCCGACCGCGCGCAGTTCGGGCTGGCGGCAGTGGGCGTTCACCTCGCAGATCGCGTCGTGGCGGGCACAGACCGCGGCGGCCTCCCGGACCGGCTCGACGGTCGCGCTCCGGAGGTTGAATCCGGGGCGGACGGCCACGTCCGCCTCGACCACCGCCGCGAGCTGGTCGTCGACGAAGCGGATCGGCGACTCCGGGAGGAACTCGGAGCGGTCGCGTGCGACGAGGTCGCGCGCGGCGGCGCGGCTCGCCGGGTCGAGCGCGATCCCCCCGAGGATCGCGACGTCGGCGCGGGGGGCGACCGCGCGCGCCCACGCCGCGTCGGACTCGCCGCTGAGACTGGCGGCGACGAGGAACGGGTCGTCCCGTTCGCTCGCATCCGAATCGGCGTCCACGCCGCAGAGTGCGTCGCTCACGACGCCGCCTCCAGCGCCCGGTCGCAGGCGCGGGCGACGCGCTCGGCATCGTCGGCGTCGTCGATCCGCGTGTCGGTTCGTTCGACGTGTCGGTCGATTTCGGTCGGGTCCGCCTCGTCGAGGACGAACGCGTCCGCGAACGGATACGCCTCGGCGACGCCCGCCGTCGATGGCTCGCTCCCGACGCCGGCCATCAGCTCCGCGGCGGGCCCTGAGAAGACCTCGCCGCCGACGAACGGCGAGACGGCGACGACGGGCGTCGACTCCAGCGCCGCCTCGAATTCGGGCATCGCAAGCATCGGCCCGATGCTCGTCACGGGGTTCGACGGCCCGATCACGACCGGATCCGAGAGTGCCTTCAGGACGGCCGCGGTCGGCTTGGCCGCCTCCGCGCCCCGAAACTCCACGTCGGCCACGGGCGGCTCGGCCCGCCGGGCGACCCAGTACTCCTGGAAGTGGATCGTCTCGCCCGTTTCCTCGCTCTCCCCGTCCGTTCCGGATACCCCGCCCGTTTCACCTTCCTCGTTTTCGGTGTGGATCAGGGTGGCGACGGGGTCGTCAGACATCGGGAGGAGGTCGACGTCGAGCCCGAACGCGTCCGCGAGCGTGCGAGTGACCTCGGTCAGCGTTCGTCCCTCGTCGAGGAGGCCCGTGCGCGTGAGGTGGACCGCGCGGTCGCGGTCGCCGATCTCCATGAACTCCGCGACGCCGGAGAACCGCCGCCAGCGGGCGATCTTTCGCCCCGAAACCTGTGCCGCGTCGTCGAGATACCGCGGACCGCTCCCGAGGTCGGCCGCGTCGGCGAGGCGCCGCAGTTCCGCGTGCGTCTCGGTCGTGTCGCCGTCGATCCCCCACCAGCGATCGCGGTCGAGGACGCCGCCGCCCGCGAACAACACCGTGTCGAGGTCCGGACAGACGAGATGGCCCGCCAGCTCGACGTCGTCGCCGGTGTTGGCGACGACGGTCAGGTCGTCGTCGGGATACACGCGGGTGGCGCCGTCGAGCAGCTTCGGCGTTCCCGTCCCGCCCGCGAGAAACGTAACCATGTGTGAGAACGCAGGCGACCCCGGGCTTTGTATCCTCGGCTCCGCGATGCGTGTCGGCGAGCGACGTGTCCCGCATCCGGATCGGCGCGCCCCGCATCCGGATCGGCGCGCCCCGCGTTCGCGCCGTTTGAGGCGCGAACGCGAGCGCGAGGGAGGCGGCGACCGCGCGCGGCTGCGGTGCGGTCCCGCGCGCGGTCGTCCGCCGAGGCTGGGGAGGAACGAGGCCGAAGCGCTTGAGTCCGGAACGTGGAGGGTCGGAGCGCCTGCGGCCGGACCGTGAGCGTTCGACCGGCCGCCTCACTCCTCGACGGCGACGCTCGTCTGCATCGCGTCGGTGTTGAACGCGCCGCCGGCCCCGCCGCCGTCAAGCACGATCACGCCCGCGCCCGACCCGGTCAACTCCTCGAAGTCGTCCATCGCCCGCTCGGCGGCCACACCCGCGTCGAGCCCGTCGTCCAGATACGAGACGGCCCGTTCGGAGAGCGTCACGCGGGCGATGTCCTCGCCCGCGCCGGTCGCGCTTGCGCCGCCCGCCTCGGTACAGAAGAACCCGGAGCCGACCTGCGGCACGTCGCCGACGCGCCCCGCCAGTGCAAACGACCGCCCGCCCGTCGACGTCGCGGCCGCGAACGTCTCGCCGTCACCGGCGACGGCGCCGACGGTGTCGTGGTCGGGTGCCTCGCGCTCGGAGCGGGCGCCCGCCTCGTCGGCGGCGCCGTTGCCGTGATCGGCCGACCGCTCTCCCGCCTCGTCGGCGCCGGTTCCGAACCGCGTCGCCAGCCAGTCGAGATGGGCACGCACGCCCGCATTCGGCGGATCCTCGGCCTCGTAGCGCGTGCGTTTCTCGTCGGTGAGGAGGTCGACGTCCGTCCCGACCCCGAAGACGTCAGCGAGGTCGACCGCGTGGCTTCCGGAGACGAGGACGTGCGGCGTCTCCGCCATGACGATGCGGGCGACCGAGACGGCGTGTTCGACGCCCGGCATCGAGCAGGCCGCGCCGATCCGGCGGTCCGAGCTCATCATGCCGGCGTCCGTGCGGACGACGCCGTCGGACTGCACCGCGCCGCCGACGCCCGCGTTGAATCGGGGGCTCGTCTCCAGAATTCGTACCGCCGCCTCGATCGCGTCGAGCGGGGTCGGCTCCGCCGCACCCGTCGCCGCCGCCTCGTCGAGCACCGCCTGCCGCGGCTCAGGCTCGTCCGGAGCACCACCCGCGCCGCCGTGGACTATCACGCGCATGTGCGACGGTCCCACGGCGCCCCCTTAAGCGTCGGGAAGGCGGGTCGGGGAATCGGGCCGGGAAGGCGGGTCGGGGAGTCGGGCCAGGAAGGCGGGTCGGGGAGTCGGGCCGGTTCCAACGGCCTCCCAACGCGGCGATCACCCGCAGACGGCATGCTTTTTGCGCCCGATCACTGCGTTGCACGCATGGATCGTCCGCCCGTTTCGGTGCTGCTGCCCACGACCCGCTGGACGGACGCGTGCGACGAAGTCGCCGCCCAGCTTCGCGACGTCGACGAGCTGCTGGTCGTGTGTGACGACGGCACCGACCCGGTCGCCGACCGTCGCGAGGATTCCCCGTCGGGCGTGCGGATCGTCCTCGCCGGCCAGCCCGCGGGCTGCTCGGGCAAGGCGAACGCCATCGCCGCCGGCATGGAGGCGGCCGTCCACGAGCGGCTCGTGTGGACCGACGACGACTTCCACCACCCGCCGGGGTGGCTCGATCAACTCGCGGCCGACTACGATCGACGGGGACCGACGACCGAGATCCCCGTCTTCGTGGGCGAGGACCCGCTGGCGACCCTGCTCGAGCCGTCGTATCTGATCGGCGGGTCGATCGCGGTCGCCCACGCCGGAATCGCGTGGGGCGGTGCGGTGGTGTTCGAGCGCGACGACCTCGACGAGGCGGCGTTCCGCCGCGACCTCCGGCGGTCGTTAAGCGACGACGGCGAACTCACGGCACACCTCGACGGGGTGACCGCGGTTCGGCGCACGCGGGAGGTCCCGTGTGGCGGCTCGCTTCGGGAGTCGCTGGAGCGATTCGTACGGTTTCTCGCCATCGCGCGCCGATACGCGCCGCTGGCGGCGGCGGGAAACGCCGTCCTCGCCGTCGTCCTCGCCGCCGTTTGTCTGGTCGCGCCCGTGATCGGCGGCGCGGTCGTGACGGGGATCACTGCTGCGACCTACGCCAGCCTCGGCGTTCGCCGCCCGACGGCCCTGCTCGCGATGCCCGCGGTTCTCGCCGCGCCGCCGCTTCTGGCGTACGCGTTCGCCCGCCGCTCGTTCGTCTGGGCGGGTCGTCGCTACCGCTGGCGGGGACGCCACGACGTGGCCGTCCTGACGGAGTGATCCCGCGTCGGCCAAGCCGAGCGCGCCGCGGGGGGCGACCCCGTCACGCGCCGACGGCGTGTGTCGACCGTCGAATGACGATCAGACGATCGTCGTAACGGCACGCAGTCCGTCGATCGTGACCTCCCGTGGCCGTCTCGCCGACGATCTCGGCCGCTCGGAAAACGGCAGGCACTTTAGGTCGGTGTGAGAAGCGACGAGCGTTCATGAGCTACGATAAGGTCGAAGTCCCCGAGGACGGCGAGGTCATCACGCTCGCCGACGACGAGACCGGCGAGCTGGACGTTCCGTCGAACCCCATCATCCCGATCATCCACGGCGACGGGATCGGCACGGACGTCGGACCCGCCGCCCAGCAGGTTCTCGACGCTGCCGCCGAGGCGACGGGCCGCTCCATCGCCTGGATGCGCGTCTACGCGGGCGCCTCCGCCCGCGAGAAGTACGACGAGAACCTGCCCGAGGACACCGTGAGCGCGATCCGCGACCACCGCGTCGCGATCAAGGGACCGCTCACGACGCCGGTCGGCGCGGGCTTCCGCTCGCTCAACGTCGCGCTCCGCCAGACGCTCGACATGTACGCGAACGTCCGGCCGACCTACCACCTCGAGGGCGTCCCGTCGCCCGTCAAGGAGCCGGAGAGGATGGACATGATCACCTTCCGTGAGAACACGGAGGACGTCTACGCCGGCGTCGAGTGGGAGGCCGGCACCGACGAGGTCGAGCAGGTACGCGACTTCCTCGAGAACGACATGGAGATCGCCGACGTCATTCACGACGGCCCCGTCGGCATCGGCGTCAAACCCATCTCCGAGTTCGGCTCGAAGCGGCTCATCCGCGAGGCGATCGACTACGCGATCGCCAACGACCGCGACACGGTCACGCTCGTTCACAAGGGCAACATCATGAAGTTCACCGAGGGTGCGTTCCGCGACTGGGGTTACGAGGTCGCCGAGGAGGAGTACGGCGAGGACGTGATCACCGAAGACGAGCTGTGGGACGAGTACGACGGCGAGCAGCCCGACGGCACCGTGGTCGTCAACGACCGCATCGCCGACAACATGCTTCAACAGCTCCTGACGCGAACCGACCAGTACTCCGTCATCGCCACGATGAACCTCAACGGCGACTACATGTCCGACGCTGCCGGCGCGCAGATCGGCGGGTTAGGCATCGCGCCCGGCGCCAACTTCGGTCACGGTCGCTGTCTCGCCGAGCCCGTCCACGGCTCCGCGCCGAAGTACGCCGGCGAGGACAAGGTGAACCCCACCGCGATGATCCTCTCGGGCCGCGAGATGCTCGATTACCTCGGTTGGAAGGACGCCGCCGACCTCGTCCGTGACGCCGTCGAGGAGACCATCTCCTCCGGGAAGGTCACCTACGACCTCCACCGCCAGATCGAGGGCGGTGAGAAGCTCGCCACGAGCGAGTTCGCCGACGCCGTCGTCGAGAACATCGAGAAGCTGTCGTAGACCGTTTCTCTATCCCTCGGTCGTGGACCGAGGACGTCGAAAAGCCGTCCACAACGGCTCTTCGAGCATCCGGAAATCGGAGCTCTCCGGGGACCTCGAGAACCCGTCATGGACCGTTTTCACTCCCGTTTTCCCGGCGGAGGAGTCCGTTCCGACCGATCGCGGTTCCAAATGATTAACTATGATGCGAGTGATTTATGCTCATGCGGCGGTATGTGTCATGCGATGTCACAGCAATCAACCGACATCAACGACCCGATCCACACCAACACTCGCGTCCCGCCCGCCGAGGAGGGCGACCGAGCGGTTCGATCGGACGACGAAGCCGAATCGATTCTCGACGACCGACCAGTGCAGGTCGCGCGGGTCCTGCCCGTCGTGACGAGCTGATGGGGAAACGCCACTCATCACGCCGATTTATCGAGTAGCCCGAACGCGGTCGGGTCGATCGCCCACACTCGTTCAGCATCGGCTGTGGCGGCGTCTCGGACCTGAAGGTCGCGAAAAGCGGGTCGAGGGAAGGCGAAAGGAAGGCCGACGGCGGCGATCAACGAACCGTCAGCAGCCGCCGGAGGATGTCGCCGTAGGCCGGCCGCGTGATCAGCACGCCGATGAGCACGCCGAGGATGGTGAAGATGGCGAACCCGGAGAGATCGCCGAGGCTCAACACCATCAGCGGCGACATGGCGATGATCGTCGTGGCGGCGGCGGCGCCGATCACCCAGAAAGCGCGTCTGAACCGGGAGTCGAACACCTTCCGGGACTTGACGTCGCCCTCGCTCATCACCTCGTCGGCGATGATCACGAGGTCGTCCACCCCGGTACCGACCACGGCGATGAAGCCGGCGATGACCGCGAGCTCGATCGGGTACCCCACGAGCGCGGCGAAGCCGAGCAGGGCGTACACCTCCGCGAGCGCCGTGACGATCATCGGAAGCGCCACCTTCGGCTCGCGGTAGCGCAAAAAGACCATCCCGGCCACGGCGAGGATCGCGAAGACGCCCGTGATCATCGAGTAGAGCCGGAAGTTCTCACCCTGTGTCGGCGAGATGAACGAGGAGGTACCCTCGCCGGCGATGTCGAGTTCCGCCGGAAGCGCACCGGCACGCAGGTTGATCGAGACCTGCTGGGCGTCCTCGAAGGAGGTCGTGGTCAGCCGGAAGTTCCCGGAGTCGGCCCACGTTCCGCCCACCATACTTTCGGCGAGCCCGTCCTGCATTCCGAACGCGTTGACGACCTCGTCGTCGACGACGAGCAACATACACGGGTCGCTGCCCTCGTTGAGTTCGGCTTCATCCAGATCGAAATTACAGCGTGCTCCACCGGCCTCGGTGGCCACCCCGCGATCGACGATGGCATCCTGGAAGCGGTGTGCCGGGGACTGTTCGCCCTCGGGTGCCTCGTTGATGACCGAGACGGGGACGTACGGCTGGTCGTTCTCGTCACGGCTCGCGGTCCCGATATTCTCGAAGTCTTCCTGAATGAGGACCTCCTCCTCGACGCCGGTGCCATCTTCGGCGTCCGAATCGGGATAGGCGATGTCGATCTGGACCGTGCCACGCTCCTCCAGTAGGTCGATCACGTCCTGACGCCCCTCGCCGGGCACCTCGACGAGCATGAACCACTCGCCGGTGATCGACTGCACCTGCTGGACGCTCCCGCCGGAGAGGCCCGCCTCGTTGATCTTCCCGCGGATGACGCCCTCGGCGGCGTCGCGGGTCTCGGCGGTGACGCCCCGTCTGACGTCGTTATACGTGTAGCCGGAGGCGTCCATCGCGGCGCGGAACTCATCCTGGGTTACGTCGGGGTCGGTCACCTCGACTTCACCGCCCTGTTCGTCCTGTTCCTCCGCATTGACCTCCCTCGCGGAGACCCCCTCCAGCTGCTCGGCGACGTTCGCGGCCACCTCACTCGGGTTATCGCCGCCGAACTCGACGCTTGTGGCGGTGTAGCCCATCAGCGGCGCACGGATGCGCGTCCCGCCGGCCAGGTCGAGGCCGTACTGGAGGTTCGTGAGTCCCTGTCCGGCCTCATCGGGGTCCTCGCCGGGGGCGGTGTCGGGCGCGAACTGTGGCGCAAAGAGCGCGACGGACGCGGCGACGATCACGACCACGAGCAGCAGCACGCGCCAGTTCCGCTTGATCGGGCCAAGCATTAGCGGCTCACCCCCTCGAATTTGTACCAGCGAAGCAGGGTCACGTTCATCAGATAGGTGTTCATCAGGTCCGCACAGAGGCCGATCGCGAGGATGATCCCGATGTCACGGAGCAGGTCGATGCCGAAGAGCGTCGCGATGATCGCCATCACGATCATCGCCGACATCGACGTGACGGTCATCGTCACACCGGTCCGCATCGCCCGGCTCACGGACTCATAGAAGTCGCCGGTTCGGCGTAACACCGAGTTGTTCAACAGGATGTCGGAGTCGACGCTGTATCCGATGATCATGAGCAGCGCCGCGACCGTCCCGAGCGTCATCTCGATCCCGAGCAGGTTCATCGCCGCGATCGGGATGACGATGTCCGAAAACGCCGACGCGACGACCGCGATGGAGGGAACGAACGTCCGGAACAGCGCGAAGACGAGGACGCTCATCCCTAAGAAGGCGATCGCGACGCCGAACAGCGCGGTCTGAGCCGTGTCGGCGGCGAAGCTCGGCGAGACCTGATCGACGGCGTCGATCGTCAGCCCACCCGCCTCGGCTTGATCCTCCAGATCACCTGCCATCCCGTCGGGGTCGTCCGCGTCGGCCCTGAAGGTCACGACGACGACGTCGTCGCCGGGGATCGCCCGGATCGAGTCGGGCTCCTGTTCGAAGGCCGCATCGATCCGCTCGTTCATATCCCCGTCCCCGTCGTCGGCGAGGCGGATCTCGACGCCGCCGGTGAATTCGAGTCCCAGGTTCGCCGGGGCACCCGTCACGAGATACCACCCGCCGATGATCGCGAGCGCCAGCGCGAGCACCGCCAGCGGAACCAGCACGAGCTGCCGGTTCGTGTACTCGGTGTAATCGACCTCCGGTACCTCGATCGCTCTCATGAGACGGTTTCATCCGTGAGCCCGAATAAGCCTTCTTATCTCTCCAGTCGCACGAAAACGTCGCCGCACGCACGAGGCTCGGATCCGCCGAAACCCGTTTGTCCCCTCGGGTGATACCGTACCACATGGACCCACCGACTGCATCCCGCGTCGTGCTCTCGTACCCGGCGGGGCTGAGCGACTGGGGGCGCGACCAGATCGAGACGGACCGCTACCGCGGCTACTTTCGACGAGTCCTCGGCGAGGTCCGCGTCGGCGACGAGCGCGAGGAGTTCGTCGACGTCGGCTGCTGTGGCGACAGCCTCGACGTGCCGTTCCGCGTCGAACGGGTCGAGGTCGCCGGTGACTCCGAGGTCGGTAGCGATCCTTCCGTCGCGGATTTCGATGCCGACGATCCCGCCGTGGCCCTCGTCGACGGGACGACCGAGATCGCGTACGCGACCCGCGACGGCGACGTCGAGGGCGGCTGGCTCGTGCAGAGCGCGGCCGGCCCGGAACCCTAACGCCCCTCCCTCTCCCCTTTTGATCGCTTCGTTACGTCCCGTCGGCGTATCGGTTGAGCGCGCGGTCGGCGCCGGCGGACATGAATCCGACGTCGGTCCCGACGATCAGGAAGTCGAAGCCGGCGTCGAGCCACGCGTCGATCCCCTCGTCGCTCGTCGCGAGCGTGCCGATCGGGACGTCGGCGGCGTCGGCCCCGGCGACGGCGTCCGCGATCGCGTTCCGGACGGTCGGGTGATCGAACTCGCGGAACCGCCCGAGCGACGCGGAGAGGTCGGCCGGCCCGACCAGCAGCGCGTCGATCCCCGGAACCGCCGCGATCCCCGCCGCCGCGTCGACCGCACGGGCCGTCTCGATCTGGGCGATCACGGCGACGTCGTCGCCGTCCGACCGGACGTAGTCGTCGATTCGGCGGCCGTAGTCGGACGCCCGCGACGCGGCGACGCCGCGCCACGGCGTGTCGTCGACGCCCTCCGGAGAGGCTTCCTCGTCATCGATGCTCCTGGGCCCGACTTCCTCGTCGTCGACACCTTCGGGCCCTCCGTTCCCCTCCGCCTGCGGCGGATACCGACATGCCCGCACGAGGTCGCGAGCCGCCGCCGGCGAGTTCACCCGTGGGGCCATCACGCCGGCCGGACCGGCGTCCAGCACGCGCTTGATCCGGGTCGGGTCGTTCTCGGCGACCCGGACGAGCGTCTCGGCGTCGCCCGGGGCCGCCTCCACCGCCCGCACCATGTTCTCGACGGATTCAGTCGTCGTCGGGGCGTGTTCGGTGTCGACGACGACGAAGTCGAACGCGGCAGTTGCGAGCGCCTCGGCGACGCTCGGCGAGGGGATCGAACACCATCCGCCCGCGGGCCGTTCTCCCGTACGGAGCTTTCGTTGGAGATCCATGGCGGCCCCTTCCGACGCCGGGTATATATACGTGGAGACGCTGGCGCGCTCTCCCGGTTCGACGGTTTCCGTTCCTCCCCCCAATAAACCAACAACTACGGGTCGATTCCTTTCGGTTCCACGCCGTTTTAAGCCACCCACGGCTCTGTGTTCGGACATGACCGACGAGACCACGCCCGTGATCGCGGCCGCGCACCGAACCCCGCAGGGAAAAGACGGCGGCGTCTACGCCGACGTCCGCGGCGAGGACCTCTCGACGCGGCTGATCGACCACGTGCTCGCGGAGACGGGGCTGACGAGCGACCACGTCGACGACCTCCTGTGGGGCGTCGCCCAGCAGCGCAACGAACAGGACAACAACGTCGCCCGGGTGATCGCGCTGCTCTCCGAGCTGGGCGAGTCCGTGCCGGCGACGACGATCAACCGCTGGTGTGCCTCCT
>CAZIFX010000011.1:0-47860 GCA_964538415.1 uncultured Halobellus sp. | reverse complement strand
AATACGCCGTCGAGCTCAACCGACTCGTCGAACTCGAAATGGAGGGCTCGCTCGGGTGACCCGATGCCGGAGTGTGCACACTGTGGAACGCACGTCTCACGGCGGTTCGTGACCGTGTTTGGCTTAGACGGCGGTGACGTAGTCGTCTGCCCGGCGTGTTCCAGTCAAGCGAACATCGCGGAGACGATCACGAACCGCCACTAGCTCCGAACCATGGAACACTGCTTTGCCTGTGATACCGACTACGGGTATCTCGGAACGGGACCCCACCACGGGTCGTGTCCGGCGTGTGACTCGTCCGCCGTCACGCCGGCGGGTGATCTCGAGATCGTCGACACGACCGTGTGGGAGAGCGCGAACGGACTGTCGACGATCCGCGTGATGACCGCCGATGCGCGCGCACGCAGCTTCGAGTTCGTGATCGCCGCACGTCGCGGGCGAGGACGGCTCGTCCGTCTCGTGATAGACGGGACGGAGGTGCCCACCGAAACGGTGTGGTCGGTTCCGTCCGTCGTCGCGACGACGGTCACCGCGCAGGGAGTCAGGATCAGCGACACGACGCCGACCCGGAGCACAGGGTGAGCGGGTTCGGGACGGGGGCGGACCTGGCGTAGCGGGGCGACGTCCGTCGCCGGATCCCCGCCGCAACTCCCACACGTGACGACCGCGCCCTCCGGCGACGACTCCGCCGCGTGGGATCGTGACACGTCGAGCCACCGCCACGAACCGTCGGCGACTCCCCACGGTTCTTTTCGATCGGCAGTCCTCCCGCGGACGCTTCGTGCCGGCAGTCCTCCCGCGGACGCTTCGTGCCGGGGTCCCGGTCGTTCTCAGGGACCGAGGTACCCCCACGCCTGGAGCCGATCGCCGTCGCCGTCGATCCAGCGTTCGCCGATGTCGTCGCGGTAGTACATGTTCGGCATCACGATGTCGTCGATCCGGCCGTACGCCTGCTCGCGTGCGGCGTGCATCGTGTCGCCCTTTCCGGTCACGACGATGGGCATGCCGTTGTCGCCGGCGACACGCCACTGGCCGTCCACCTTCTTCACGTCCTCGAGGTGGACGCCCTCGCGGCTCTCCGTCTCGAAGACGACGGCCGCGTTTCGGGAGTTCTCGTCGTAGGTCTTCTCGTCGTCGAACGGGAACGGCGGGAGGACGACTCGGACGGCGATCTGGTAGCCGTTGTGGACCTCCACGCCGGGATCGGTGCCGTGAGCGAGGTCGTAGAAGAACGCGCCGGTGGACGACTCGATCGACTCCTCCTGTAAGGCGATCGTCGGGTACCCGAACCGTGGCGTGAACTCCAACGGATAGATCCCGTTCTCGTTAACGATACAATTGATGTCGATGCTCCCGACGTACCCTTCGTTGGCGAGCCAATCTTCAACTTTGCCGAAAGTTTCCTCGAACAGCTTGTTCTGTCCTGCCCAGAGCATCGACGTCCCCATTTCTCCAGTGGACGGCCCGATGTTTCCCGGGAATAATTTCTTATGTTCAAAATTGAAATTGACCCGATCAATGAACGTCTCTCCGTTGAAAAAGCCGCAGATGGCGATCTCCACTCCCTCGACTTTCCGCTGGAGCTGGAAGCCTTTCATCCGGTGTCCCCACGCCTTCTTGTAGGCGCGGAGCACGTCTACGACGTCACTCCCATCGTCCTCGTTCCCGACGTAGAGCAGACGTTTGACGTTCTGCACCTCGCCAAGGGGTTTGATCACGTACGGAGACGGATTCTCTTGGACGTGCTGAATCCCAGCGTCGAAGTCGTGGAAGACATGGTGATCAATAGTGTTCACGCCGTGTTCCTCGAGTATCTCCATGGCGTAGCCGCGGTCCTCCTCAAGCCGGTCGGTGTTCGGCGTCCCGCCGACCACCGCGTGTCCGTCCTCGCGGAGGTCTCGAGCCAGCTCGCCCGTCCCGACGTCCGAGCCGACCCAGATGTCGTCGAAGACGATCACGTCCGCCCAGTCGACCTCCGCGCGCCAGTCGTCGGTCTTGGGGACGAAGCCGTCCCCGATCTCCCGGTCGCGTTCGGCCTCGATGTAGTACTTGACCTCGTGTCCCTCCCGGTGGACCTGCCACGCGAGGTCGGTGATCAGCGCGGCGTCGGTCGAGACGAACAGAAAGCGTCTTGAATCCATACGCCCGTCTCATCCCCCTGCTTTGTAAAGCCGCGGCGCGGTCGACGGCACGGAGGCGACGTTCACGTGCCGGAACGGCATCGCGGGCGAGACGCCGGCAGTCCCCGCAGTGAAGTGGGACGTTTATGAGTCCGACCCGACAACGTTCGGGCACCTAATGGTCTCCCCGTTCGAGGTGCTGGGGATCGGATCGGACGCCGACGAGGACGAGATCCGCCGCGCGTATCGCGATCGCGTCAAGGAGGCACACCCTGACCGGGGCGGCAACCGGGAGGAGTTTCAGCTCGTCAGGCGAGCGTACGCACAGCTCAAGGAGCGTGACGGCAACGGCGACGCGGACGCTGTGGAGATGGATCTAGGCGGAGACGACGAGGACGGCGTCCCGGAGGTGCAGCCAGCGCGCGTCGAGTTCCTCGATTACGAGGTGGTCGACGACTACGGCTGGGACCTCGAGGATCCGGACCTCTTCGAGAGGGCGGCCGCGGCCGACCTCGCACCCGCGGACTACGGCCGGCTGCTCGTCCAGCCCACCGAGACGCTGCTCGAGGCAGCGGAGGGTCGTGGGTTCACCTGGCCGTTCTCGTGTCGCGGCGGCGCCTGCGCGAACTGCGCGGTCTACCTCGCGGAGGGCGAGCTCTCCCAGCCCGTGAACACCATCCTCCCCGAGGACCTCGCCGAGCGCGGTTTCCGGCTCTCCTGTAACGGGTATCCGGCGACCGACCGGCTGCAGATCGTGTTCAACGTCAAACACTTGCCGGAGCTCGGCGAGCTCATGCTGCCGCCAGGGCCCTTTAGACGGGCACGCTCAGGAAGATAACTCCGTGTCAAGAAATATCAAGACATATGTCTGTCATGACTCTTTTATTGGATCTGGCGGGCGGATGAATGGACCGTCGATCGGGCACGACTCGGTGATCGTCGAACCGTTCGGGGACGGTGACCGCTCCATCGCGAGCAACCCGCTGCAGTCGTTCCATCAGAATCGGGGACGCGGCAGACCTAACGGCATCTCAACAGGAGCAGTAGTAGTCGCGGTCGACGAACGCGGTCTCCAGCAGCTTCCGCGCGGGATCGGGATCGGAGGGGCGGTAGACGCCCGTCGTCAGCGGCCCCTCGGTCTCGAAGGCGCCGGAGACCAGCCGCCTCCAGTCGTCGCTCTCGAGGACGTCCCAGAACTCGTCGTCCGTCGCGAGCAGCGTGAGGTAATCACGGAGGTAGACCCAGCGGGCGTGGTCGATCCCGTCCGACTCGTACTCGGCGTCCGTGACCGCGGCGTAGGCGGCCATCGGGAGGTTCGCGCCCGCGGCGACGGGCATCGAGATCCACTTCCACGGCCGGGTGTTGACGTCGAGCAGCAGGAACTCCTCGCGCTCGCGGTCGTAGACGAATTCCGCCTCGCTGATCCCGTGGTAGCCGGCGTCCGCCAACACGGCGAGCGCGCGCGCCTCGATCTCGGGCTCGTCGACCGTCTCGACGAGACAGGAGGTGCCGAACTGTCGGGGGAACCGAACCGCGGCGTTGCCGACGACGGCGAGCGCGTCGTCGACGCCCGAGGGCGGGACGTACGACGCCAGCGATCGGTCCTCGCCGGCCACGACGTCGACGCGTCTCTGTGCCATCACGTCGATGTTCGCCGCCTCGGCGTCGGCGACGACCTCGGCGAACGTCTCGTGATCCTCGACTTCGACCACGTTGGTTCCGAACGCCTCCTCGAACTTCCGTTTCAGCGCGGGCTTCACGACGAGCGGGAAGCCGAGCGCCTCCGCGGCCTCCTCGACGGTCGCGTCCGCCCCGGGGTCATCGCCCAACCGGTAAGTCTCCGGATGGGGGACGCCGAGCTCCTCGCAGGTCGCGTAGAGTTTCGACTTGTTCAACACGTCGTCGACGACGTCGATTCCCGAAAAGGGACGGCGGACGCCCTCGGGATCCGCCTCGGCGTACGCGAGCGCCCACTCGTCCATGCAGCCGAACGCGACCGCCTCGGTTCCGGCGGCCTCGACGATGGCCTCGACGTCGGTACGGAAGCCATCGAGGTCGTCGAGCGGATACGTCACCGCGCCGGCGAAATCGATCGCGTCGGACGGCGGCGCGAGTCCGTCGTGTGAAACCGTCTCGGGTCCGTCGCCGTCGGCGGTCGGCTCGCCGCCGGCCCGATCGATCGCGATGACGGGCACGCCGTGGGCCTCGAGGGCGCGGGCCACGCCGAGCCCGGTGATGTGTGCGTTGCTGACGAGCGCGGGCGGTCGGTCGAAGGACGCCTCCGAGAGCGCGTCGATCAGTCCCGCCGTGGAGAGAAACTGCTGGGCCATACGCGGGATTCCGCTCCGAGCCGTAAAGTGCCACCACTACCGGACGGCCGTGCCACTATCGATGACAAGCGCGCGTCCCTGCCGGCGACCGAACGTGCGTCCGTCGTCGCCGACGTCCGCCGTCGTCGCCGGCGTCGGCGACGCAACGCGCTTTTGCCCGACCGGAACCTGCGGTGGATCATGAGCGACGACGAACTTCCCGGTCGCGTGCGACGTGCGTTCTCGGATCACGGATCCTTCGAGCGGGGACGGGAGAGCGATGCCGAGGAGGAGCGAGCCGCCGTCTGGACGTCGATCACCACGCCGTTTGACGGCGAGGTATCCGTCGATACCGTGGACGACGGGCGGATCGGGTTCGAGGTGACGGTCATCGTCCCGACGCTCTCGGCGACGGCCGCGGACGACGTCGCCGACGTCGTCGAGGACGGCTGGTACGAGACCTTCGAGCTTCGCGTCGTCGACGTCGGCGGGGTCACGCGCGGGGACCACGCGTTCGATCCCGAGGTCGAGCGCGAGGGCGACGAGATCGTCGTCACGTTCTCGTTCACGGAGATCAACGAGCGGCGCGGGGTCGACGACGCCGGCGCCCTCATCAACTTCGTCGAGGGGACCTACGTTCAGGGCGTGATCCCCGGCTACGAGTACGTCGAACCGGTCTCGGAGCTGATCGCGGACGCCAAACGACAGGGGAGCACGGATCGGTGACGGGACGGGAACCACGAGGGAGCGGCCGGTGACGCTCGCCGTTCGATAGGGGCAAAAGCCGGGGGACCGTATTGATGATATGCTCTCGCTGCTCGGGTTCGCCTCCCTGCTCGCGCTGATCGCGGCACACACCCTGGTCGCCGGCGTGTTGACGCGCTTCTTCCGGCTGCGGCTGAACACGTCATGGGGCTGGGTCGTCTACACGGCGGTGCTCACGCCGGTGGTGCTTCTCGGATCCACGCTGCTTTTCACCGGCGCGTTCGGCGTCGGCTCCGGCGTCGACCTCGGCAGCCCCACGGCCGTGATCGCGATCCTCGTCGTGTTGCCCGTCGTGCTCGGCGCGACGATCGACTTCCTCTACGTGCCGCCGCCGGACGAGTACGAGCTTCCCGACACGCAGTGAGTCGCCGCGGCGAACGGGGCGGGCCCGGTCGAAGGCGCTCGGCGTCTTCACCGATCGAGCAGCCGTTCCATGACCGATTCGACCCGGTCGAGGACCTCCTCGGGGGACCGCGTGGCGTCCACGCGGACGAACCGCTCGGGCTCGGCCTCCATGAGTCGTTCGTAGTTCCCGTGGACCGCCGCGAGATAGCCGGCCCGTTCGAGCTTGTTCGTTCGTCCGGACCGCTCGGCGGCGGTTTTGGGGTCGACGTCGAGGTAGATCGTCGCGTCGGGCGGGCGGGAGAAGGCGCCGTGGATCCCCCTGATGTACTCCAGTGGACGACGGATCTCGACGTCGCTCCGCTCCAGGGTCGCCGCCTGATAGGCGAACCGGGAGTCGGAGTAGCGGTCGGAGACGACGAGGTCGCCCTCGGCTAACGCCGGCCGGATCGTCCGCGAGAGGTGGTCGGCGTGGTCGGCGGTGTATAAAAACAGTTCCGCCAGCGGATCGGCGTCGTCGTCGTCGATCGACCGGTAGACGGCATCGCCGTACCAGCTGTTCGTCGGCTCCCGGGTGAACGTCGCCTCCGGGTAGACGTCGTGTAACGCCTCCCAGACGGTCGTCTTCCCGCTGCCGTCGAGCCCTTCGAGCGTGACCAACATGGTCGCGTTCCGGGGGCGCCGCCCATAAATCGCGTGGGTCACGGCGTCGGACCCTCGTCTGACACTCACGGTAAGTTTACGGTTCGCGCTCCCGTTATGCGGGTCATGAAGGTGCTTGTTGCGGGCGGCACCGGGTTCATCGGGTCGTACCTCTGCCGGACGCTCGCGGGGGAGGGCCACGACGTGACCGCGCTCTCGCGGTCACCGGCCGACACGCCGGATGGCGTGGCGTCGGCAACCGGCGACGTCACGGCGTACGACTCGATCGAACCGGCCGTCCAGGGGCAGGACGCGGTGGTGAACCTCGTCGCGCTCTCGCCGCTCTTCGAGCCGAAGGGGGGCAACGAGATGCACGACAGGATCCACCGCGGCGGCACCGAGAACCTCGTCCGGGCCGCGGAGGCCGACGGTGTCGACCGATTCGTACAGATGAGCGCGCTCGGCGCCGACCCGGGCGGCGACACGGCGTACATCCGGTCGAAGGGGCAAGCGGAGGAGATCGTCCGCGGGAGCGATCTCGAGTGGACGATCTTTCGCCCCTCCGTCGTCTTCGGCGAGGGCGGCGAGTTCGTCGGGTTCACCAAGCGGCTCAAGGGAATGTTCGCTCCGGTCGTCCCGCTGTATCCGCTCCCCGGCGGCGGAAGGACGCGGTTCCAGCCGATCCACGTCGAGGATCTCGTGCCGATGCTCGCCGCGGCCGTCGAGACGGACGACCACGTCGGCGAGACCTACGAGGTCGGGGGGCCGGAGGTGCTCACCCTCCGGGAGGTGACGAATCTCGTCTACGAGGCCGAACGGAAGGGGATCACCATCGTTCCGCTTCCGATGCCGCTCGCGAAGCTCGGACTCACCGTCCTCGGGGCGGTTCCCGGCTTCCCGATGGGCCCCGACCAGTACCGGTCGTTGAACTTCGACAACACGACCGTCGACAACGACGTGGACGCCTTCGGCGTCGAGGAATCGGAAATGACCACGCTCGCGGGACACTTGGGGCTCCGATGACGGTAAAATCGACGCCGTTCGGGACGGTTTTGGGATCGTCCGTCGGGGAACTCCTCGGCGCGACACCGCATGACGCGAACTGCTCCCTCCGGCATCGAATTCCCGCGTGGATCTCACGACTGGTAACGCCATCAGAAGGCTTATGTACGGGATACTTCTGTGTTTTTTTCAACGGTAAGCGGGGTACACGATGAAACTGGCAATGATCGGATTCGGACAGGCGGGTGGGAAAGTCGTCGACAAGTTCCTGGAGTACGACAAACGGACGGGGTCCGAGATCGTGCGCGCTGCGGCCGCAGTCAACACGGCCAAAGCGGACCTCATGGGACTCGAACACATCTCGGAGGACCAGCGCGTGCTCATCGGCCAGTCGCGCGTGAAGGGCCACGGGGTGGGCGCGGACAACGAACTCGGCGCGGAGATCGCCGAGGAGGACATCGACGAGGTGCAGGGCGCGATCGACTCGATCCCGGTTCACGAGGTCGACGCGTTCCTCGTCGTCGCGGGACTGGGCGGTGGCACGGGCTCCGGCGGCGCGCCGGTGCTCGCGAAACATCTCAAGCGGATCTACACCGAGCCGGTCTACGGGCTCGGGATCCTCCCCGGCAGCGACGAGGGCGGGATCTACACGCTCAACGCCGCGCGGTCGTTCCAGACGTTCGTCCGCGAGGTGGACAACCTGATGGTCTTCGACAACGACGCGTGGCGAAAGACCGGCGAGTCCGTCCAGGGCGGCTACGAGCAGATCAACGAGGAGATCGTTCGACGGTTCGGGATCCTCTTCGGGGCCGGCGAGATCAAACAGGGCCAGGAGGTCGCAGAGAGCGTCGTCGACTCCTCGGAGATCATCAACACGCTCGCGGGCGGCGGCGTCTCCACGGTCGGCTACGCCGAGGAGGAGGTCGAAGAGCGAAGCTCGGGCGGGCTGCTCTCGCGGCTCCGCAACGACGACGGCAACGACGAACTCGACAGTGCACACACGACGAACCGGATCACGAGCCTCGTCCGGAAGGCGGCGCTCGGCCGGCTCACGCTCCCGTGTGAGATCGAGGGTGCCGAGCGCGCGCTGCTCGTGCTCGCGGGGCCGCCAGAGTACTTAAACAGAAAGGGCATCGAGCGCGGCCGCAAGTGGCTCGAAGAGCAGACCGGCTCGATGGAGGTCCGCGGCGGCGACTACCCGTACCGCGGCGCTGGGTTCGTCGCGACGGTCATTCTCCTTGCGGGCGTGACGAACGTCCCCCGGATCAAGGAGCTCCAGCAGGTCGCCATCGAGGCACAGGACAACCTCGCGGAGATCCGTGAGGAAAGCGAGGATAACCTCGACGAACTCGTCAACGACGACGGGGACGAGCTCGAGTCGCTGTTTTGATCGCGGAGGCCTCCGATGGAGGTCCTCGTGCCGTTCTCGACCGACCGACCGAAGTCGCGACTCTCGAGCGTGCTCTCGTCCGCGGAGCGCGAGGCATTCGCCCGGGTGATGCTTCGTGACGTACTCGCCGCGGTGCGCGAAGCGGGCGGGGATCCGACGCTTCTCGCCACCGAGCCGATCGAGTTCGACGACGACGGCTCCCCGCGTTTGATCGACGGAGCCGTCCCCGACCCCGTCATCGTCGACGAGCGCCCCCTCTCGACGGCGGTCAACGCCGTGCTCGCGGACCGTGAGCCGACGCCGACCTCGCCGGTCGCGGTCGTGATGGCCGACCTCGCGCTGGCGACTCCCGACGCGCTTCGCCGTCTGTTCGACGGCGACGGCGACGTGACGATCGCTCCCGGGCGTGGCGGCGGGACGAACGCGCTCGTCGTCCGACATCCCGCGTTCCGGGTGGACTATCACGGCGCGTCGTATCCCGATCACCTCCGAATCGCCGCGGAGGCGGGCGCGAGCGTTCGGGAGGTCGACTCCCACCGGCTCGCGAGTGACGTCGACGAGCCGGCCGACCTCGCCGAGTTGCTGATCCACGGCGACGGAGCGGCGACCGAGTGGCTCCGGGCGGCCGGCTTCGCGCTCGAGACCTCCGACGGTCGCGTCGGCGTCGGTCGTGAGTGAGCCGTCGGTCGGGACGCTCCGTCGCGGTGCGGACGGGTCACGGTCGCCGCGACCGCGATGCTTTTTATCGGTCGCCCGCCGAGGGTGATCCGTGCTCCCGGCGGCCGACGCATACGACATCGACCTCGACGTCGACGACGCCGACGTCGAGCGGCTGTGCTCCGTCACGCCGGACGACGTCACCGGAGCCGACCGGCTCACGTTCGCGCGCAACGTCTTCGTGCCGCTGACGACGGCGTGTCGGTACACCTGTACGTACTGCACCTACTACGACGCCCCCGGCGAGGCGTCGCTGCTTTCGCCCGAGGAGGTCCGAAAGCGGTGCCGCGTGGGCGCCGATGCCGGCTGTACGGAGGCGCTTTTCACCTTCGGCGACGACCCGGACGAGCGATACACGGCGATCCACGGGACGCTCGAGGAGTGGGGATTCGACTCCATCCACGCGTATCTCCGACGCGCCTGCGAGATCGCCTTGGAGGAGGGGCTGCTCCCGCACTCGAACCCCGGCGACCTCACCGAGGAGTGGATGGCCGCCCTTCGTGAGGTGAACGCTTCCATGGGCGTCATGCTCGAGACGACCGCCGAGGTGGACGCTCATTCGGGTGTACGACGGAAGACGCCCGGACAGCGTCTCAACACCATCCGCGCGGCGGGACGGCGGGACGTGCCGTTCACCACCGGCATCCTCGTCGGGATCGGCGAGGGATGGCGTGATCGCGCGGAGAGCCTGCTCGCGATTCGGGCGCTCCACGAGCGGTACGGCCACGTCCAGGAGGTCATCGTCCAGCCGGTGGTGCCGAACGACCGTTCCGATTTCGAGGGTCCCGACTCCGCGGCGCTTCGACGGGTCGTCGCGATGGCCCGCGCGGGGCTCCCGTCGGAGGTGTCCGTGCAGGTGCCGCCGAACCTCGCGCCGGCCGCCGACCTCCTCGACTGTGGGGTCGACGACCTCGGCGGCGTCTCCCCGGTCACCGACGACTACATCAATCCCGACTACGCGTGGCCCGCGATGGACGAACTTCGCTCGATCGCAGCGACGGGCGACGTCCCGCTCGTCGAACGGCTGCCGACGCACGCGCGGTACCTCCCCGACGGGTTGCGACCCGATGGCGTCGCTCCCGCGGCCGCTCCGGCCGCCCACGACGGGTGGATCCCGGACGCCGTCCTCGATCGGATCCGCCGGGACGATCCCCACGGCCGACGACTTCGTGGCGTCGCCCGCGGTGACGGCCCGCTGCCGGTTCGCCGGGGCGCCGTCGGTGACCGTCCGTAAGGAAACGCGCCGTCAACAGTTTCTTTATATATACCCTCCAACAGACGGGCGATGCTCCCCTTACAGATCGACGATATCGCGAACGCGGTCGACCTCGGAGGCATTCTCGTCTCCGCCGTCGCGTTCCTGGCCGGCTTCATCGTGGTGTTGCTCCTCGGGAGGACCCTCTTCGTGCCCGCGGTTCGGCGCGTCCTCGGGTCGCGAGGGTTCGACGAAGTCGTTCGTAGCCTCGGTACGAGCGTCGCGAACGCGATCGTCTGGGTCGCCGCGATCGCGATCGCGTTCACGGTCGCGGGCTACGGCGCGTTCCTGTCGGCGTTCGCCGTCTTCGGCGGCGCCATCGCGCTCGCGGTCGGCTTCGCGGCACAGGATCTGCTCGGGAACTTCGTCGCCGGCGTCTTCATCCTCAAGGACAAGCCCTTCGAGGTCGGCGACTGGATCGAATGGGACGGCAACGCGGGGCGGGTCGAGGACATCGACCTTCGGGTCTCGCGGGTGCGGACGTTCGACAACGAGATGGTCACCGTCCCGAACGGCGACCTAGCGAACAACGCGGTCACCAACCCGGTCGCCTACGAGACGCTGCGTCAGCGGTTCGTCTTCGGGATCGGTTACGACGACGACATCGATCAGGCGACGGACATCATCGTCGAGAAGGCGAACGAACACGAGGACATCCTCGATGACCCCGCGCCCTCGGTCAGACTCGTCGATCTCGGCGACTCCGACGTCGGTCTCCAGTCACGGTGGTGGATCGAGGACCCGGACCGCGGCGACTTCGTGAAGATCCGCTCCGAGTACGTCCAGTCGGTCAAGGAGGCGTTCGACGAGGCCGGGATCGACATCCCGTACGTCCACCGTCAGCTCACCGGCAGCATCGAGACGGTCGAGGCCGTCGCCGACGACGCGTAGGCGGATCCACGAACCGAGTCCCGGAACCCGGTTCGGCCGGGCAGCCGGCACGGCCGAGAGTCACGTCACTCCGCGTCGTTCTCGCCGGTCGCGCCGGGTCGATACCGCC
The DNA here is from genome assembly GCA_964538415.1 of uncultured Halobellus sp. GTDB lineage: Archaea > Halobacteriota > Halobacteria > Halobacteriales > Haloferacaceae > Halorubrum. The sequence goes on along the minus strand of CAZIFX010000011.1, from coordinate 36,318 downwards.
GGCTCACCGTCTTCCAGCGGTCCGACCTGAACCGATACAGGTTGAGTCCGGCCGGCACGAGCGTTTCGACGATCAACGCGGCGTACAACGCGACGACGCCGAGCGGGGTCACCAGCCCCAACGTCGCCACCGGAAGCGCACAGACGTACAGCCCCACGAGCGTGGCGAAGAACGGCCATCGGGTGTCCCCCGCGCCGCGCAACGACCCGGTCACGGATCCGTCGACTCCGAGGGGGATCGCCGACAGCGCCGCGACAACGACGAAGGTCGCCGTCGCGGTCACCGCGTCGGGATCGTCGACGAACACCGTCGCGATCGGGTTCGACGCCGCGATGACGGCCGCCGCGGCGGCGAGGTAGACCACGGCCGAGAGCGTGATCACTTCCCGCCCGTACGTCCCCGCGATCGACTCCTCACCGGCGCCGAGCCGCTGTCCGACGAGGGTGCTCGCCGCGATCGAGAACCCCCAGCTGAAACTGTTTATCAGCGCGCGAACGCGTCGTCCGACCTCCAGCGCGGCAACGGTCGACGAACCGAACGTCGAGGCGATCCACAACAGCGGAAACACCAACGCCCCCTCAGCGATCCGGCGAGCCATAAGCGGCGTCGAGACCCGCAGCAGCTGTCCGATCAGCTCGCGGTCGACCCAGGGCCCGCCGAGGGACACGGGAACCGGCGATGCGCCGTGGCCCGCGTAGGATCGCCCGGTCAACCCCCACGACAGCGTCATCGCGATGGCGGCGATGGAGGCGGTCGTTCCGAGCGCGGCGCCGAGCACGCCGAGCCCGGCGCCGAGAACGAGCACGGCCGTGAGGGCGACGTTGAGGACGGCGCCGCCGGCCCTGATGACCATGGGCGTGAACGTGTCGCCGACGCCGGCGTACGTCCGGCTCGCGATCATGTTGAAGAACTCGAAGAGCAGCGCGGGGGCGGTCACGACGAGGTAGACGACGCCGAATCGGAGCGCGTCCCCCTCGCCGCCGATCAGCGCGACGAGCGGCTCCGCCAGCAGGACGAATCCGACGACGATCGGCACCACGAGCGTGGTCGCGACGAGAAGCGACTGTTTCACCACGAGCGCCGCCCGCCGGCTCTCCCCGCCGCCGTAGTTCTGTGAGACGAGCGCGACCGTCCCGCCCGCAAGGCCGATGGAGACGAACTTGGCGAGCTGCCAGTAGGCGAACGCGAACGCGAGCCCGGCGACCGCGGGGGCGCCGAGGACGAACCCGATGATCGCGAGATCCGCCGTGTTCTTCGACATGATGGCGAATCCCGTGATCACGCGCGGCCACGCCAGATCGAACGTTTCCTCCAGGCGCTCCCGTCCGATGATCCCGGCGCGATCCAGCACGCCCGCGACGCCGGCCCCGAGTCGGGAACCGAGCCCGCGGAGCCAGGAGCCGAGCACGCGGAGCCGGGAACGCATCGACGTGGATTGGACGGCCCGCGGTTTGGCTCTGTTCGTTTCGGAACGCGGTGGCCTCCGTGATCCGTCGAGCGATGGAACCAAACAGGTCGGAGCCGACCCGCACGCTTTTGCCGACGGCACCCCCACTTCCCGGCATGCAACGCGGCCGACGGAAACCGGACTGGCTCAAATCGCGGCCGCCGTCCGGCAGCCGATTCACGGCGATCAAGGAGACCCTTCGCGACCGTGACCTCCACACCGTCTGTGAGGAGGCGAACTGTCCGAACATGGGCGAGTGCTGGTCCGGTCGCGACGGGCCCGGGACGGCGACGTTCATGTTGATGGGGGATCGCTGCTCGCGAGGCTGTAACTTCTGTGACGTCGAGACGGGCGGCATGGAGCCGCTCGACCCCGACGAGCCCGCGAACGTCGCCGACGCGGTCGCCGAGATCGGGCTCGACTACGTCGTCCTCACCTCCGTCGACCGCGACGACCTCGAGGACGGCGGATCGGCACACTTCGCGGAGACGATCCGCGAGATCAAACGCCGGGATCCAGGCATCCTCGTCGAGACGCTGATCCCCGACTTCCAGGGCGATCCGGACGCCATCGATCGGATCGTCGACGCCGGCCCTGACGTGATCGCCCACAACGTCGAGACGGTCGAGCGGCTCCAGTGGCCGGTGCGGGACCGCCGAGCGACCTACGAGCAGTCGCTGTCGGTGCTCGACCGGATCGACCGCACGTCCGACGTCTACACCAAGACGAGCCTGATGCTCGGCGTCGGCGAGTACGACCACGAGGTCTACCGGACGCTCGGCGACCTCAGCGAGATCGGCGTCGACGTCGTCACCTTCGGGCAGTACCTCCAGCCCTCCCGATCGCACCTGGACGTCTTCGAACACGTCCACCCCGACGTCTTCGACGTCTGGCGGACCGTCGCCGAGGAGGAGTTCGGCTTCCTCTACTGTGCCTCCGGCCCCATGGTCCGGTCGTCGTACAGGGCCGGCGAACTCTTCGTCGAGGCGCTGCTCAGGGACGGCCGCTCCGTCGAGGACGCCAGACGGCACGCCCGGGCGGCCGGCGGCGACTGAGCGGACGCGGCCTCGCCACGGTTCCACCCGTCACTTCGATCATCCGTCGAAGCCGAGCAGCCGCAGCCCGATCAGGCTGACGAGGACGGTCGATCCCTCGTGGCCGATCACCGCGACCGGAAGCGGGATCCCCGCGGTGAGGATGGCGACGATCATGATCGCGATGGCGCCGAAGGCGATGGCGAAGTTGACGTAGAGGGTGCGCCGCGTCGCCCGGCTGAGCGCGAACGCGTAGGGAAGCCGGCCGAGCTCGTCGGACATCAATACGATGTCGGCGGTCTCCAAGGCGACGTCGGTCCCCGCCCCGCCCATCCCGATGCTGACGTCCGCCGTGGCGAGCGCGGGCGCGTCGTTGACGCCGTCGCCGACCATCGCGACCGCCTCGTGACGCTCCCGTAACCGCTCGATGTGGTCGACCTTCTCCTCCGGAAGCAGCCCCGCGTACACCTCGTCGATGCCGATCTCGTTCGCGATGTGGTCGGCGACGCGCTCGTTGTCGCCGGTGAGCATGACGATCCGTTCGACGCCCCGCTCGCGAAGTTCGGCGACGGTCTCCGCTGCATCCGCACGGATGGTGTCGGTGAACGCGAGCCAGCCGAGGACCCGAAGCCGGCCGGCTTCGGATTCCTCGACGACGAGTACGCTCGTCTTGCCCTCGCGCTCGAGACGCTCGACTGCGTCGACCCCGGCGCCGATCCCCTCGATCGACCGGTCCGCGGTCACCGTCTCGAAGTAGCGTGGATTCCCGATGTGGATCGTCCGTCCCTCGACGGTCGCGTGAACGCCCTTCCCGACGACCGCCTCGAAGCGACTCGCGTCGGGAGGCGATAGCTCCCGCTCGTCGGCCGCCTCGACGGTCGCCTCCGCGAGGTGGTGTTCCGATCGCGACTGGACGGCCGCGGCGAGCGTCAGGATCCGGTCGTCGGCGGATCGGTCGTCCGCGTCGTCGATCCGAACCCCGCCGTCGGTCGTTCGAGGTCCGATGCCGTCCCCGCTCGTGCGGGCGACGGCGTCCGTCAGTCGAGTGTTCCCCTCGGTCAACGTCCCCGTCTTGTCGAACGCGACGGCGTCGACGTAGCCGGCGGTCTCGATGTGCTCGCCGCCTTTAAACAGGACGCCGCGCCGGCCGCCCGCGGAGATGGCCGAGAGCACGGCCGCCGGCGTCGAGATGATCACGGCACACGGCGAGGCCGCGACCATGAGCGTCATCGCCCGGTAGAAGGTCGACTCGAAGGGGTGCTCGAGGACGAACAGCGGAAGCAGGATCGCGACGACGGTCATCGCGAGCACCGCGAGCACGTACGGCTGCTCGTACCGATCGATGAGCTGTTGGGTCGGCGCCTGCTTGCTTTGGGCCTCCTCGACCATGTGGATCAGCCGGGCGATGGCGGAGTCGTCCTCCTCGCGGGTGACGCGCACCTCGAGGCTGCCGGTCTCGTTCATCGTCCCGCCGTAGACCTCGTCGCCCGGCTCCTTGGACACGGGCACGGACTCGCCGGTGAGCGACGACTGGTCGACGGTGCTCTCGCCGTCCACGACGACGCCGTCAAGCGGGAGCCGATCGCCGGGCCGGACGATGAAGACGTCGCCGACGGTGACCTCGTCGATCGGCACGGAGACCGTCTCGCCGTCCCGCAGCACGCGAGCGGACTCCGGTCGCATCTCGACGAGCGACCGGATCGCCGTCCGTGACCGCCCGATGGCGTACTCCTCGAGCACGCCCGAAAGCGAGAAGAGGAAAAGCAGCATGGCCCCCTCGAAGGGTGCGCCGATGAGCAACGCGCCCGTCGCGGCCAACACCATCAGCAGATCGATCTCGACCGCGTGCTCGCGGAGCGCCTCGATGCTCCCCTTCAGCCCGTACCAGCCACCGAACGCGTACGCGACCGCATAGCCGCTCCAGACCACATTCGCCGGCGCGTCGAGCCAGCCGCCGAACAGGCCGACGCACATGCCGACGAAGGTGAGCACGACGAACCCCGCCTGCCGCCGGGTACGGCTCCGTTGCTCGTCCGACCCCGGCGGGTCGAGCGCGGCGGAGACGAGGTTTGCGATCCGTTCCATACCGAAACGTGGTGCCGTTCTCCTGATAAGGGTTCGCGTGAGCCGACGGGTGGCGGCCGCCGGCGTCCGTCCCGAATCGGGGGATCAGTAGCCCTGCGCGTTGCCGTCCTTTCGCGGTTCCGTCGCGGCCGAGAGGACGCCCCGTTCGGCGCGGGCGATCTGAGCGCCGCCGAACAGACCGGGCGAGAGGGTCCGTACGTCGTGGTCCTTTCGGACGAGCTTCGCGGCCACGTCGTCGTCGAAGTGCGGCTCCAGTGCGAGCGTGTCGTCCTCGCGGTACCGCCAGCGCGGCTCGTCGAGCGCCCGCTGGAGCGGCATCCCGTAGTCGACGACGTTCGAGATCAACTGGACGTGTCCCTGTGGCTGCATGTAGCCGCCCATCACGCCGAAGGCGGCCCAGTCGTCCTCGCCGAAGCGGACGACGCCCGGGATCAGGGTGTGGAAGGGGCGCTTGCCGGGTTCGAGCCGGTTCGGATGGTCGGGGTCGAGCGAGAAGGACGCGCCGCGGTTCTGGAGGGCGATCCCGGTGTCGCCCGCCACGACGCCGGAGCCGAAGCCGGCGTACCGAGAGTTGATGTACGAGACGACGTTACCCTCGTCGTCGGCGACGGTGAGGAGGACGGTGTCGGCGTCCTCCGCCTTGGCGTCCGGCACGCCGAAGCTCACGTCGTGGTTTGCCGTCTCACCCACCTCGGCGGCGCGTTTCCGTGCCCAGTCGGCGGAGGCGAGCGGCGGATGGTCCTCGTAGTCGGGGTCGGTGATGTATCGGTGCCCGTCGTGGAAGGCCAGCTTGGTCGCCTCCGCGAAGGCGTGGACGCGCTCGGCGGAGCCGTGCGGGTGTTCGCCCGCTCCGATTTCCGCCGCGATGTTGAGCGCCTCCAGCGCGATGAGCCCCTGGTTGTTCGGCGGGAGCTCGTACACCTCCGCGCCGTTGTAGGTCGTCGAGACTGGCTCGGGCCACTCGACCTCGAAGCTCGCGAGGTCCTCGACGGTCAGGAATCCCCCCTCGTCTTGAACCGCCGCCGCGATCCGCTCGGCGATCGCTCCCTCGTAGACGGCGTCGGCTCCCTCCTCGGCGATCGTTTCGAGTGACGCGCCGAGCTGCGGGAGCGTGACGCGTTGACCGACGTCCGGCGCGTCGCCGTCGAAGAGGTACGCCCCGCGGGCGTGATCGCTCTCGAACAGCTCCTCGCCGTGTTCCCACTGTGCGGCGACGACCTCGCTCACGGGATAGCCGTCGGTTGCGTAGCGGATCGCGGGGCGAAGCAGGCGGTCGAGCCCGAGCTCGCCGAACCGCTCGGCCGTGGCTTCCCACCCGCGTGCGGTCCCGGGGACGGTCACCGTGGCGGGACCGCGCATCGGCATCTCGACCGTCTCGGGGTCATCGCCGTCGATGTCGGGGTCCGCGGCGAGCCGCTCGCGGACGGCGTCGATCGTCGCGTCGGCGGGTGCGCCGCCGCAGGCGCGCATCGCACCCACGTCGCCGTCGGCGGTTCGGTACAGCGCGAACACGTCGCCGCCGAGCCCCGTCGATGTCGGTTCGACGACGTTGAGCGCGGCCGCGGTCGCGACCGCCGCGTCGAAGGCGTTCCCGCCCGCACGGAGGATCTCGATGCCCGCCTCGCCGGCGAGCGGCTGGCTCGCCGCGACGACGCCGCGTTGGCCGTAGACGGTCGATCGCCGCGAGTTGAACCGATCCAGGTCCGGTTGCATGGACGGTCACTCGCCCGCCACGAACAAGAACTCCAGCATTCCGGAACGGATCCGAGCGTGACGGTCGACCGGGCCCCTCGAACCTCCGCCACGACGTGTTCGTCTCGTCGTCGAAACCGATATCCCCGCATCAGGCGTACGGACACGTACCATGCGGGAGGTAACTCTCGACGTCCGTCACTACGGGGAGCCGGAGTACGAGGCGAGCAGCCGTCACCCCGCGGTGACGATGCGATCCGTCTCCTCGATGACCGGACACGGAAGCGTTCGGAAGCGGATCGTCGAACTCGAGGGACCGCCGAGCGGGATCGAGGGCTATCTCTCCGTCCTCCGGGGGATCGATACGATTCTCAAGGCCGAACCGTTGACGCCGCTCGGCGAGGATCACGTCTACGTCGCCGTCACGATCGACGCGGACCGAAAACACAGCATCTCGACGCAGCTCTCCGAGATGGGCCTCCACTTTCGAACCGGCACGACGATCAGCGGCGGCGTCGAGCGATGGGTCGTCTACCTCGAACCCGACGACGATCTGGCCGCGCTGATCCGTGCGATCGAGGCCGGCGGCAACGACGTCGAGCTCGTTCGGAACGTGCCGCTTCCGGAGCTCGAACGTCCGCCGGAGCTGTCGGTGACGCGTATGATCGACGATCTCACCCGGCGCCAGCGTGAGGTGCTCGAGACGGCCATCGATCTCGGCTACTACGACCACGGCGCCGGCGTCGGCATCGAGGACGTCGCCGCGGCAGTTGAACTCGGATCGACGACCGTCTGGGAACACCTCTCCCGGGCGGAGTCGAAGGTGATGAATCGGCTCGCCGGGCAGCTGTCGTCTTAGGCCGGCCCGGAACCGGCACGGGACCGACGCGAATTCGAAGCCGGGCGGGTGGTCGGAAGCATTCGTTGGTTGTTGTTAAAGCCAGACCATGGAATAATATATATTACCGGGGCACGAAGTCACGTTCATGGACGAGGTCACGGTGTCGATATCGGTCGAGCAGCACGAACGGCTCGAGGCGCTGGCGGAGGCCCGCGGCGTGAGCGTCGAGCGGCAGCTCGCTCGCCTCGTGGACGACGCGTATGCGGGTCTGGACGCGTCGCCCCCGGAAGGGGACGAACTTCCGCTCGGCGTCTGTGAAGACGACCGTGAGTGAGCTCACGACGCCCGGGAAGCGCCGAGGCGGGACGGTGATCATCGGTGCCGGCGTGCACGGAACCCTCCTCGCGGCCGAGCTGCGTCGGAAGGGTGTGGACCCCGAGGCCGTGACGCTTCTCGACCCGAATCCACCGCTCGCGCGCTTCGAGCGTCGGTGCCGTGCCTGTGGTATGGAGACGATGCGATCGCCGTTCGTGCAACATCTCGGCGCGGACCCATTCGCGCTGGAGGCGTTCGCGGAGGCGACGGGGCGAACCGACGAGATCGTCTCTCACCCCTCGATCCCGGACCGGCCGTCGGTCGACCTGTTTTTCGATCACGCCTCGACGGTCGTCGAGGCCCACGGCCTCCGTGGGTCCTGGCTCCCTGCACGAGCACTGGGCGTCGCTCGGCGCCGTGACGGACGGCTCCGGATCGCGACGACGGAGACGGGGGTGATCGCCGACCGCGTGCTCCTCACGGTCGGGGACGCCGGCGGCCCCGCCGTTCCCGACTGGGCGGCGTCGCTGTCCGAGGACGCCCGGGTGGCAACCGCGTGGTCCGGCACTGAGCCGCGAACGGAGACGAACCGAGATGGTGGAGAGGGACGGCGGTCCGACGGCGACGATGCTCGACGGTCCGACGGCGACGATGCTCGACGGTCCGACGGCGACGATCCACGACGGACCGTCGGCATCGTCGGGGGCGGCGCCTCCGGCGTGACGCTCGCGTGTGCGCTTGCCGATCACGCGGACCGACCGTCGACCGATCGGGCGGCCGTTCGGCTGTTCACCCGTGGTCCCGTCGAACGCGCTCGAACGGAGGCCGATCCGCGCTGGATGAACTGGCGTTGCATCGAGCGTCGGCTACACGATCTCCCGGCAGGCGGACCCGAACGCGTGGCCCGAGTTGAGGAGGCCAGAAACGACGGAACGGTCCCGCCGCCGGTCGCCGGACGATTCGAGGAGGCGGTCGAAGCCGGTCGGATCGACCACCGACCCGTCCCGGTCGTCGACGCCGAAACGCTCGGTGAGGAGCCCAGCGGCGCTCCGCCGCGGATCCGGTTACTGACCGAGGCGGAGACGACGACGACCGTCGACGCGATCCGGGTGGCGACGGGGTTCGACGCGCCGACCGAGGCGCCGCTCGTCCGACGGCTCGCCGACCGTCTCGACTTACGACTCGGCGCGGGCGGCTACCCGGTGCTCGACGACGACACGCTTGCATGGCGACGGACCGACGGGTCGCGGTCGCGCGTGTTCGTCTCCGGAACGCTCGCGTCCCCGACCGTCGGCCCGTTCGCCCGGAACGTCATCGGGGCGCGTCGCGCGGCCGAACGGATCCTCGATGCGCCGACGACCCACGAGAGATACGATCCCGGCGTCCCCGCCTGACCGGCCGACGTCCCGTCTCGACGCCCCCGTCCTTCCGGACGGTTCACCCCCCTGCTCAGGTTCCGTACGGCCAGCGGCCGCCGGTCTTCAGCTCGCGGACGTACCCCTCGTCGATCGCGTCACGGATCTCCTCGCGTGAACGACGCGGGATCGGGGAGTCGTCGCTCGCGACCCGGTAGGTCGCCTCCGCGACGAGGATCGCGATCTCGCGCAGGTCCCGCGGGTCCAGCTTGTCGAGCGTGTCGGCGTGGGTGTGGCCCCAGCCACGGCCGGACGCGTCGGAGGTCGTAGACGCCATCACCGCGGGGATCCCCTCCTGGACGAACGCCCACTGGTCGCCGTGCGGGGAGATCCCGTCCGCGGTCGTGAGCGGGGCCGCGAAGTCCGAAGAGACCGTCTCGAAGAGCTCCCCCATCGCGTCGAATCCGTTGGTCCCGACGCGGAGGTTCCGCGAGCTACAGGCGCCGTCGAGGTTGATCACGCAGGCGATCTCCTCGTGTGGCGTCGTCTCGGCGGCGTGGGAGGCACCCCAGAGCCCCATCTCCTCGGCGCCGAAGGTCACGAGGTGGACGCGTCGCTCGAGATCCGCCTCAACCAGCGAGAGGAGGCGTCCGACCTCCGCGACGAGCGCGGAGCCCGCGCCGTTGTCGTTGGCGCCGTCGCTCACGTCGTGTGCGTCGACGTGCGCCGTCACCCAGACGGCCTCGTCGGTCTCGGGGCCGACGTCCGCGACGACGTTCACGGACGTCGTCGGCTCGTTGCGGCAGTCGACCGAGAGGGTCGCTTCGAGCCGGTCCTCGCTCCGATCGCCACCGTCGCGGTCGTTGCCGTCGTCGGGCGTGACGTCCGACGCAAGCCGGACGAGACGCGCGCCGACCTCCCTGCTGACGCCGACGGCCGGGATCGGCCCCGGGCGCTCGTGGTAGCCGATCTCGCCCGTCGCGGGCAGCGCGCCCTCGACGTGGTTTCGGAAGACGAACCCGACGGCGCCCGCCTCCGCGGCGCTCACGTACTTCTCCATCCGGTGGATCCAGCGACCGTGATCCTCCGGCGTCCGCGAGGAGGCCATCGCGATGGCTCCGTCGAGCCGGTCGGCCACCGCGTCGAACTCGCCCGGCGTGCCGTCGCCGACGTCGACGACCGGCGCCGTCACCTCGCCGTCGGGCGTGCCCGGAAGGGCGATCACCTCGTGGCTCTGCGCGTGGCGTCGCGTCACCCGGCCGTCGATCGCGAGCGCCGAGTCACCGCGCCACCAGCCGGGAACGTCGAACTCGTCGAGCCCGACGTTACGGAGTCCGGCTGCTTCGAACGCCTCGACGACCCGCTCGGCGCCGCGTCGCTCGCCGGCCGATCCGGCCATCCGGTTTCCGAGGTCCGTCAGGTCGGTCAACAGTTCCCACCCGAACTCGCTCGTCCGTGCGTTGCCGATCACGCGATCAGGTAGCTCGGCCATACGTACGCCACGGGACGCCCTCAAAAGGCGTTGTGGGAAGCGGGCGATTTCGGGACGGCGGGCGGGCCGGATGGCGAGCGGTCGGCCGGGTGACGGGGGGTGGACCGGATGGCGAGCGGTCGAAACGCTCAGGCGGGGTCGGCCTTCGTCACCTCGATCACGACGTCGTCGGGGTCGACGCCGATCCGCGCGAACTGCGTCCGGACGTGCTCTTTCGCCGCCGCGAGCGCCTGATCGCGGGTGTCGAACCCGCGCGGCATCGGCTCCTCGAAGGCGACGCGGATCTCCGACCCGTCCACCCGCAGCGCCGACCCGCCGCTTTCCACCTGATAAAACGAATCACAGACCCAGACGTACGGAGCGTCCTCGTTCGGCGCCCCCTTGTACGTCGGCGGCTCCTCGCCGCGCTCGAACACCGTGCCGGTGAGGTCGGTCCCTCCGCCGCTGCCGCGGACGAGTAGCATGGTCCTCGTAGGGGTTCGGGACGTAATAGGGATTCGCACCGGACCCCCGGGGTGATCGCTCCGAATCGCAAAACCGTGCCGGGATCCAGGCCGAAACGAAGCTCTCATGCTTCGTGTAGAGGGCGGAGGACGGAACGTCCGTTGACCTCCTCTCACCCCTTCCGGGGTGGGATTCCCCGAAGGGGAATTCAAGCTTGCGGGTTTCCTCGGCTCTCAAGTACGCTTTCGTGTGGGGCGCTCAACGGTCGTCACTCGGTTACGACCCCGAGCGTGCGTTCCAGCGCGTACAGCTCGGTCAAACGGGCCTTCCCACCCGGACGCGCCGGGCGTTTCGACGGCCCGAACACCAGTTCGGGCCTCCGCAGTCGGGTATTCAGCCGACCGGATGCCACCACTCGCGTCCGACCGGTTGGTCGGGCCGCGCCTGGCTGCTGCTCCGGGCTTTCTTACGATGCCGATCCGGGGACGTCCTCGAGGTCGGCGAGGATCTCCGCCGCGTGTCCCTCGGGGGAGACGCCCTCGTAGACGAGTACGACGGTGCCGTCCGGGTCGAGGACGTAGGTGTTCCGGAAGACGCCGTCGAAGACGTTCCCGAACATCCGCTTTTCGCCGTAGGAGTCGTAGTCGCTCGCGATCGCGCCGTCCGGATCCGAGAGGAGGTCGAACGGGAGATCGTTGTCCTCGGCGAACGGAGCTAGATCGGCGACTGGGTCGTCGCTGACGCCGACGACTGTCACGCCGACGTCGGTGAACGCCCCCCACTCGTCGCGGAAGCCGCAGGCCTCCGTCGTGCATCCCGGCGTGTCCGCACGCGGGTAGAAGTAGACGACCGTGTAGGCGGCGTCCGGGTCCGGCACCGAAACGGGGTCGTCGTGGTGGTTCCGTAGCGTGAACGCGGGCGCGTCCGTCCCGACTTCGAGCATGGTTCAGTTTGCGTTCGAGCGGACAATAGTCGGTTCGATCCGACTGCGGCGGTCGGGTTCTTCGGATAGCCTCCGTCGTCGACCGGTCTCAAAACCCCTTATATACTGGCCCCCGTACGAACGGTATGCACGACGAGCACGATCCGGCGGGATCCGTCGGGGGATGTCGATGAGCGAGCTTTCGATCGATTACGGCAGCCACGACCGGGTGGAGGAGCTCATCGACCGGCTGGCGTACGCGGCGGAACACGTCAGCATCGAGTTCGGAGGCTGGGAGGAGCCGCACGTGAAGGGCCCCGGGCTCTACTTCGCGGTCGTCGCCGACCGCGAGTACGGCTCCTACGCGGATCCGATGGGCGACAATCACTGGCCCCGCGGCGACTCGGCGTGCGTCTTCTCGGAGGACGCCTTCATCGACGCCGCCGAGCGAGTGGGTCGCGAGGGAGACGGCGGCGTGGTCGTCGCCGTCGACGGGGAGGTTCAAGCACAGATGGTCCGGTTCCGCGACCTCGGTGCCCGAGCCGACGAGGCGGAGCTGATGAACGGCGTCGAGTACGAGTCGTGGATGGGATCACGACACATGAGCGCGATCGAGACCTCCGTGCGCCCGGAGGTCGTCGCGACCGTCACCTTGAGCGAGGAGAGCGGCCGGGTCAGCGTCTTCCGCGACGGCGAGGCGACCACGTACACCCGACGGGAGTTGGGCGGCCGCTGGCGTGGCGACGACGCCTGACGCGGTGACCCCCGTTCTATCCACCGAACCCGGCGTCATGATCGGAGCCGTGCGTCGCCATCCGCATCATTAACACCTCCCCGCTCGAAGGTGGACGCATGTACGACGACGTGCTCGTCCCGACCGACGGCAGCGAGGCGGTGGAGCGGGCTCTCGACCACGCGATCCGGCTGGCGACCGACCACGACGCGCGGATCCACGCGCTCTACGTCGTCGATCGGCGGATCGCCACGGCGAACTCGGGCGACCTCCACGACGAGGTCGTCGCCGACCTGAAGTCGCAGGGCGATGACGCGGTGACCGCGGTCGCCGACCGTGTCGAAACGGCCGGTCTCGACGTCGAAACCGTCGTGCGACACGGCACGCCTGATAAGGAGATCGTCACGTACGCCGAGGAGGCCGACATCGACGTGATCGTGATGAGTCCGGAGGGGAAGTCTCCCCGCGAGCGTCTTCGATCGCTCGGCAGCGTCTCGGACCGCGTCGCCGACGACGCGGCCGTTCCCGTCTTCCTGATAAAGTAGCTCGACCCCCGTCTTCCTTATAACGTAGCTCGAGAGGATCCCGTCTCCCCCACAGCGTCGTTCGGGAGGGCACCTCGCCGTGTGGGCCCGTTCCTTGGCGACCCGTGATCGTGAGAGCCCTGCGACGCGGACGGCTCCTCCCTTCGTGGCGGGACCGACGGAAGGTGAATCAGGGGTCCCGAAACCGTCGCCGTCGGACTCAACGAACGGCGGTGGACGGGGCCACCCGACGGGGATCACTCCAGTTCCGCGATCCCCTTCGCCCGCAGTTCGTCCGATGTCAGGTCGCCGTCGAGCAGCTCCTGAAGGTTTCGGATCAGCTGTTCGCCGGCCAGCAGGTCCGGCACGGCGACGTAGGCGGCACCTGCATCGAGCAGCGAGAGCGCGGTGGACTCGTCTTGGGCCCGAAGCACGAGGGTCGCGTCGTACTCCAGATCCAGCAGCCGTCGGGAGATGACCGTCGAGCCGGTCATCGACAGGATCACTTGCGCCTCCTCGGCGTTCGCCTTCTCCCACGTGTACGGCTCCATCGCGTCGCCGAAGACGTACGCCTCACAGTCGACTTTGACCTCCTCCTGAACGGCAGGATCGTTCTCGATGACCACGTAGGGACGTTCGAGCGTCTCACACGTCTCGACCATCCGTTTCCCCTTGCGACCGTAACCGAGGACGATGACGTGATCCGTGACGTCCTCCGGGACGTTGCTCAACTCGTCTATCTTGTCGTGTCGTCCCGAGATCACTTCCCGGTCGGCCAGCTCCCGGTAGAGCCGCTCGTCGTACCGCTGGGTGACCGTCGAGGTGATCATCGTCACGGCGGCGGCGAGCACGATGGCGTCGAACACCGACTGCGTCAACAGTCCGATCAGCAGCGCCTCGATGGCGATGATGAGCGAGAACTCGCTGATCTGATCGGTGCTGAACGCGGTCAGCGCCGCCGTGCGGCCCTCGTACCCCCGATTGATCAACAGCGCGATCGTCACTGCCGGCTTCACGACCACCGTCAACAACACGAGCCCGACCACCAGCGCCAGCTTCTCGACGGATTCCGCCACGCCGATCTGGACGAACGGGAGGACGACGAGCGCGCCGACCGTCACGAAGAAGATGGCCACGAAGAAGTCCTTGATCGACTCCAGTCCGTTGAACAGCCCGAGGTATTCGGCGCGGTCGTGACGAACCGCCAGCCCGGCGGCGAACGCGCCCACGACGATCGGGACGCCGACTGCCTCCGCCGTCCCGACGAACACGACCAGAAGCGAGACCACGCCGACGATCATGAGCTCGTCCGAGCCGTCCGCGAGCCGGCCCACCACGTCGAAGACGTACCGGTTGACGAGGGTGGCAGCGGCCAGGAAGACGGCGCCGTAACCGATCTGTAAGACGATCGGGTCGAGCTCCAACACGCCGGCGCCGACGACCAGGATGAACGCGACCGCGAACAGGTCCTGGACGAACTGGAGCGACTCGCCGAGCCGACCCCGAACGAGGTTCAGTCGGAATTCGGTCGTTAAAAGCGCCGTCCCGACGATCGTCGACGACAGCGCGACGGCGGCACCGAGGTAGACCGCCTCTCCGGGCGGAACGCCCAGAAGGAGGCCGAACCCGAACCCGAGCGTTCCGACCACGAGGATCTGCGCGAGTGCGACGAGTTCGCTGTCCGCCAACACCGTCTGCAGCGACGACAGCTGGATGCCGACGCCGAACGTGAACACCAACAGCGCGATGCCGAACTGCGCGAGCTCCAGCGCCAGCGCCTCGTCGATGAAGAGGCCGGCGACGATTCCCGCGAGAATCAAAAGCGGTGCGGGCGGCACGTCGTACCGGTTGGCGAAAAGCAGGAACGGCCCGGCGACGATGAAGATGATAGCCACCGCCGTCAGCATCTCAGACATGGCGATCACCTCCGCTGGCCGTCGATTCACCCGTCACGGACCCGACCCCCGGATCACCCGTCACGGACCCGACCCCCGGATCACCCGTCACGGACCCGACCCCCGGATCACCCGTCACGACACCCACCGGCGGTTCAATCATCGAGATCCTCCACCATGCGTTCGTGGACGTCCCGGAACGGTTGCGGATCACGAAGCAGTTCGGCGTCGCGCTGTGCCGTCTCCTCGAAGGCGTCCGATTCATCCAGCAGCGCTCTCAGCGTGTCCGCGAGGCGATCCGACGCGAGCGAGACGCTCTGGATGACGTAGTCGGTGCCCCGCTCGTAGAGGACGCGTGCGTCCTCGTCGGTTTTCGCCTCCAGGATGACCGTCGAATCGTCGCTCGTCTCCCGCAGGATTCGTTTGCCGATCTCGAGCTGGTCCGACGAGGACACGACGAGATCCGCCTTCTTGAGGGCGACGTCCTTGCGGATGGATCCGCTGCCGATGTCACCGAACACGGCGTCGTAACCCGCCTCGGTGAGCTGCTCGACGTGGTCGGCCCGTCGGTCGACGACGACGAGCCCCTCGTAGTGGTCATCCAAAAGCGTCAGGACGTTCCGCGTCAGGTCGTCGTAGCCGATCACGACCGCGTGATCCTTGTACTCCCGTTTCTCCTCGGTGAAGACGTCCGTGGACTCGAACCGCGCGACGTACGGTTCGGCCCGTTCGTAGAGGGCCTCCCCGTAAGTGAAGAAGTAGACGGAGACGCTCATCGTGATGAGCGCCACCAACGTGAGGAACCCGAGGATCTCGACGCCGATGAAGTCGCCGGCGACCGCGGCGGTCGCGACGACGACCCCGAACTCGCTCACCTGGATCATGTAGAGACTCCCGAAGAAGGTCGTCTCGCTGTCGAACCGCTGCCAGCCGATGAGCGCGAAGAAGATCAGGAACTTCCCGATCATCAACGCTACGGCGGCGATGACGGCCTCCTGCCAGTAGAAGAAGAGCTCGCCGGCCTCGAGGCTCAACGCGACCGACGTGAAGAAGATCATCACGAACAGGTCGGTCAGCGGGTTGACTCGATCCTGGAGCTCCTTGCTGTAGGGCAATTGGGCGATGGCGACGCCGGCGAGGAACGCACCCATCTCGATCGAGAGGTACGCCGTAATGCCGAGCGGGGATAAAAAGAGGTTGACGTTATCCGAGACGAAGACGAACAGGAACGCCCACGAGATGGCGATGAGGAAGAACACCTGCCTGTTGTCCGCGATCCGCCTGAAGACGGGCGGCAATGCATATTTCGAGGCGGCCAGCGCGGCCACCGTGATGATGGCCACGAGCGTGAGGACGACCGCCAGCGTCGTGCCGACCTCGGCGGCGCTCTCGGGACGGCCCGCCGCCAGGACCGCAAGCAGGATGACGACCACGACGTCCTGCACCAGCAGGATGCCGACGTCCATCTTTCCGTGGAGCGTGGTCGTCTCGTCGAGGTCGGTGAGCATCTTGACGACGACCGCCGTGGAGCTGTACATCACCGCGAGTCCGATGATGATCGACTCCACCGTGCCGAATCCCAGCGCCAGCGACGCCACGGTGCCGAGGGCGGCGACGGCGGCCATCTGCGGCAGCGAGACCTTGACGATCGGCGCGAGGATGTGTTTGATCTCGTCGATGCGCATCTTGATCCCGAGCAGGAACAACAGGAACGCGAGCCCCAACTCGGAGAGCGTCGCCGTGAGCTCGGTGACCTCGACGAGTCCGAGCACCACCGGGCCGATCACCACGCCGGCGAGGATGTATGCGATGATGGTCGGCTGACCGGTCTGTTTGGCGAGAAAGCCCGCCACGGTGGCGGCGAGCAGAATGATCGCGAGATCAAGCGAGAGCGCGACTTCAGAAACCATCCATGAACGTCTGTTTCCGCATCTGTTAAATAATGTTTTGCATCCAGCCGAACGCGGTCACGTCCCGTCGAGCGACCCCCTGACGACGACGTGCTCGGTCGTGGGCAACTCATATACGGTTCACCACGAAACGGGTGGTATGGCACGAACCGCCGGCGGCGACTCCAGACGTCTCAGGGTCGATCTCGACATCGAGCCCGGACGGGAGTGGGACTGCCCGATCGTCTCGGAGACCGACAGCGTCGCGGAGGTGAACGTCAACGCGGTCGGCGAGGAGTGTAACGTCGACCTCAAGCCGGCCGGCGACGATGGCATGATCCGCGCGACCGGAGCGGTCGACGACGACTGTCTCTGTTACGTCTTCCAGCAGTTCGGCTGCGTCCCGCACATCCAGCGCGTCGAACAGGGGACGATGCTCGTGACGACCTACGTGGACGACCGCGCCGTCATCCGGGAGCTGATCGAGAACCTCAAATCGATCCTCGGCCACGTCCGGCTCGTCCGACTCGCCGTCGTCGAGGGGCCGGACGCGACCGAGCAGGTCACCTTCGACCTCTCCTCGCTCACGCCCAAACAGCGACAGGGACTCGAGCTCGCGGTCGTGCGCGGCTACTTCGACGACGACCGTGACGTGGACCTCGGCGAGCTCGCGGACGAGCTCGACATCAGCAAGTCCGCGCTCTCACAGCGGCTCCGGACGGCTCAGGCGAAGCTCGTGAGGGACGTCTTCGACGAATCGGACGCCTGAGCGGGAACCGTAGACGCCTCAGTTCTCCCCGAGATCGACGCCGCCGTCCGCGGAGGCCGACCCCTCCGCGCCCTCGCCGACGTCACCGATCGTGGCGATCCCGTGGTCGGCGGCCCAGTCGTCGGTCGCGGCGCGGATCGCCTCCGGCTGTTCGTCACGGAGGCAGGCGGAGGGATGTCCCTCCTCGGGAAGCTCCGGATTCACCGCCTCACAGACGGACGCGAAACGGTCGGCCAACAGCTCCTCCGCCGTCTCGACGTCGCCGTCGGCGAGCGCCTCGAACGACTCCTCGATGACGAGTCGGTCGTCGCCCTCGAACTCGACGGTGAACAGCTCCTCGCGGAGCGATGAGGTGAATGTCCGGGTGTCGGTACGATCCGGGTCGTCGAGCTGTTCCCAGCGGGCGTCCGGATCGAGGCGACCGTTCTCCAGCAGCGTTCGATAGCGAACGACCTCGAGGTAGGCCTCACGGGACAGATCCGTGGTCGGCGGACGGATCACGACCGGACATCGGGTCCGGAACGAGCAGCCCGACGGCGGGTTCCGCGGCGAGGGAACGTCGCCGGAGATCGTCTCCCGCTCCCGATCCGCCTCGTCCGTCGTCGCGCGCGGAACGCTATCCAGTAGCGCCTTCGTGTACGGGTGTTTCGGCGCGGTGAACAGCTCCTCGGCCGGGCCGACCTCGACGAGCTGGCCCAGGTACATCACGGCGACCCGATCACAGACGTGGTTGATGACGGAGAGGTCGTGACTGATGAGGAGGTAGGTGAGGTCGAACTCCTCTTGAAGGTCCTCCAGGAGGTTCAACACCTGCGCCTGCACCGAGACGTCGAGCGCGCTCGTCGGCTCGTCGAGCACGATGAACTCGGGTTCGAGCGCCAACGCGCGGGCGATCCCCACCCGTTGGCGCTGGCCGCCGGAGAACTCGTGCGGGTACCGATCGAGCTGATCACCCGAGAGCCCGACGCGTTCGAGCAGATCGCGTGCCCGCTCGGTCCGCTCGGCCGGCGTGCCGACGTCGTGGATGTCGAGCGGCTGGGTCACCACCTCGCCGATGGTCATGCGCGGGTCCAGACTGGAGAAGGGGTCCTGAAAGACGACCTGCGCCTCGCGGCGGAACGCCAGGAGATCCGGTCCCTCGAGGTCGTAGATGTTTCGTTCCTCGAACTCGACCGTCCCGCCGGTCGGCTCCTGAAGCCGGAGCATCGTCTCGCCCGTCGTCGACTTCCCGCAGCCGGACTCGCCCACGAGCCCGAGCGTCTCGCCGCGGTGGATGTCGAAATCGATGCCGTCGACCGCCTTCACCGCCGTTCGACCGTCGCCGAACAGTCGGTCGATGAGCGTGTCGTTCTCGAAGAAGTACTTCTCCAGTCCACGAACGCGGACCAGCGGCGCCTCCCGGTCCGTCATCCCGTCGGCCGTTTCGTCCGTCATCTCGTTCATCATTGCCTCGGCCGTTTCGTTCGTCGCTCCGTCGACCGTTCGGTCCGTGGTTTCGCCGGCCATTTCGTTCGTCGTTCCGTCGGTCGTCTCGTCGCTCATTTCGTCTCACCTCCGTCGCTCGCGACGTCGGCTCCGTCCCCGGGCGCCGACTTCGCGTCACCGGCGACCGCCGCGCCGTCATCGAAGTAGCCGTCCGGCAGCGCGGTCGCCTCGTCGAACGGCTCCGCGGCGAGATAGCACTTCGCGGAATGGCCAGGGCGGTCCGGCACGTCCGTCTCCCGCGGCTTTCGAAGACAGGCCTCCATCGCCTTCGGACACCGGTCCGCGAAGTAACAGCGGTCGGGCATCTCGTGGTCGAGCAGGCTCGGAACGTTGCCCGCGATGGGCTGGAGCCGGCCGCCAGCGCCGCCCGATCCGCCCAGTTCGGGGACGCTGCCGAGCAACCCTTGTGTGTACGGATGAACCGGCGAGTCGAAGACGTCGGTGAGGGTTCCCCGCTCGACGATCTCTCCCGCGTACATGACGCCGACGCGGTCACACATTCGAGCGACCACGCCAAGGTTGTGCGTGATGAGGAGGATCGTCATCCCCGTCTCCGCCTGGATCCGCGCGAGGAGATCGAGCACCTGCGCTTGGATCGTCACGTCGAGCGCCGTTGTCGGCTCGTCGGCGATCAGCACCTCCGGCTCGCCTGCGAGCGCTTGTGCGACCATCGCCCGCTGGAGCATGCCGCCCGAGTATTCGTGCGGGTACTCTTCGGCACGCAGGACGGGGTCCGGAATGCCGACCATGTCGAGCAGCTCGATCGCACGGTCCCGGCTCTCCTCGGTGACGAAGTCCCGCGAGGAGGAGACGAGACTCATGAGGTACTGGCTCAGTCCGTACCCCTGGGTTCGCGAGGCGACCGACCGCGGGTTCGCGCGGGCCCGACGCTGTGCCTCGACCGCCTCGGCGATCTGCTCGCCGACCGTCAGGCTCGGGTTGAAGCTGCTCATCGGGTCCTGAAACACCATGCTGAAGTGGGTGCCACGGAGGGTTCGTCTGACTCGGTCCGGCAACGCCTGGAGGTTCACGTAGTCGCCGTCGACGGCTTCCGGGGTGTCCTCGGCGACCGTTGCCGCGAACTCCGCGTTGCGATACCAGATCTCGCCGCCGGTGACCCGTCCGGGGGATTCGACCATGCCGAGCAGCGAGAGCGCGGCGACGCTCTTGCCCGACCCCGACTCGCCGACGATCCCGAACACCTCGCCGTCGTCGATCTCCAGGTCGACCGACTCGACGGCGTTGACCTGACCCTCCTCGGTGAAGAACCTGGTCTCGAGTCCCTCGATGCGGAGGATCGGCTCGTCCGCCATCACATCCCACCCCCGTGCTCGCCTTCGAGGCCCGGATCGAGCGCGTCGCGCAGCCAGTCCCCGAGCAGGTTGATCCCCACGACCGCCAGCACGATGGCGATCCCCGGCATGCTCGCGATCCACCACGAGGTGCCGAGATAGTCACGGCCCTGCGCGATGTCGAAACCCCACGAGAGCGTCGTTCCGGAGAACCCGAGGAACGACAGCGAACTCTCGAGAAGGATGATCGCCGCCACCTGGATCGTCGCGAGCACGATGATCGGCGTGAGGCTGTTCGGCAGCACGTGCTGTCTGAGGATCCGGGTGTCGCTCGCACCCAGACTCCGCGCCGCCTTGACGTACTCCTGTTGGCGGATCGAGAGCGCCTCGCCGCGGGAGATCCGCGCGAACCACACCCAGTTGACGACGCCGACGACGATCGTCAACGTGACCGGGAAGACGAAGAACTCGGGCATGTCCTCGACGAGGCCGAGCCTGACGAAGGGGTCCGGTATTCGGACGGTTAGCGGACCCAACAGTCCCGTGAGTGCGATGGCGAGCACGAGCGCCGGGAACGACAGCATGACGTCCGCGAACCGCATGAGTCCGTCGTCGACGCGGCCGCCGTAGTAGCCGGCCGTCAGCCCGACGCCCACGCCGGTTCCGACCGCAAAGAGGGTGCCGAACAGCCCGACCATGAGTGAGGTTCTGGCACCGAACAGCACCCGCGAGAAGAGGTCACGCCCGAGCGCGTCGGTCCCCATCGGATGATCGAGGGTGCCCGTCGTCGTCACCTCGACGGTCTGGCGCTCCCCGTCGATGAACTGGATCTGCTCCGACGTCTGCGTGACGCCGGCCGGCGGGAGATTCGACTCCTCGAGGCCCTGCTGGGTCGGGTCGTGCGGGGCGATGAACGGCGCGAAGGTCGCCATGATCACCATGAGCATCACCAGCGCGAGGCCGATCTTCGCCATCAGGCTCCGGGAAAACTCTCGTTTCAGGCTGCGGCGAACGCGGTCCGAGAGGATGCTCATTCGAGACTCACCCGCGGGTTAAGCCGCGCGTACAGCGCGTCGACCGCGATGTTGATCACGACGAACCCGACGCCGACGACGATGAGCGCACCCTGGATGATCGGCCAGTCCCTGACGCGGATCGCGTCGATGATGAGCGTTCCGAGCCCCGGCCAGTTGAAGACGAACTCGGTGATGACGGCCCCGCCGATCAGCGTCCCAAGCTGGAGCCCGAGCACGGTGATGATCGGGATCATCGTGTTCCGCAGCGCGTGTTTATACGTCACGAGCGTCTCCGGGAGCCCCTTCGCGCGGGCGGCCTTCACGTACGGCTTGCCGAGCTGGTCGAGCATCCCGCTGCGGGTGAGCCGAACGATCATCGCGGTGAAGTAGGTCCCGAGGGTGACCGCGGGAAGTACCATATGTCTGACCCACGTACGGATCCCCACGGTCTCGAACTGGAAGATCAGCATCTCGATCGCCGGGATCAGCCCTATCGGACGTCTGCTGGTCGGCAACAGTCCGAGGCTCACCGAGACGATCATGATGAGCATGATGCCCAGCCAGAAGTTCGGCGTGCTGATGCCGACCAGCGAGAAGCCCGTCGCGGCGTAATCGGTCGGCTCGTGGCGCCGAGTCGCGCTGAGCACGCCGAGCGGAATCGAGAAGACGATGGCGACCACCGTCGCGGCGACCGCCAACTCGATCGTGGCGGGCAACCGCAGGAAGATGATCGAACTGGCCGGACGGCCCCTGATGTACGAGTAACCCATGTCGCCCTGCAACAGGCCACCGAGATACTGGGCGTATTGGACGTAGAACGGTTGGTCGAGCCCGAGGTTCCGGGCGATCTGTGCCCGGAGCTCCGGGCTCGCGTCGAGCGGTGCGACGAAGTCGACGGGGCTGCCGGGCGTCATGAATCGGAGGAGAAACACCACCGTGACGACCCCCCAAACGACGAGGAGGCCCTGCAGGCCGCGACGGATAAGGAACTGATACGTTGACATGTGGTAGAGTCGTGTGCGGATCGGCGCCGATGCGGTCGGACGGTCGGTGCGTGCAGTCAGTCGCCGGTTCGGCCTCGGCGATCGACCACGGAGCGACGGGGGTCGCCCCGAAGCGGCGTCTCAGGCGTCGCTATTCGAACGACATCCCGTAGGCTCGCGTGTACTCGTCCGGCGTCGGCTCCCAGTCGACCCGCTGTCGCAGCCCGTAGAGGAGGTACTCGCGGTTCAAAAAGACGAACACGGCGAGTTCGTGTGCGCGAGCGCAGGCGTCCATCAGGAGCTGCTCGCGGGCGTCTTCGTCGACCTCGGTCCGGGCGGCGAGGATGAGGTCCTCGAGCTCCTCGTCGACGAACGTGTACTGGGAGGTTCCCTCGGTGAGCCACGGCAGCAGGTTGTTCTCGGCGTCGAACGTCGTGTTGCCCCAGCCGATGAGGAAGAACGGCGGCGTCGACTCGATGTCGCCATCGAGGAGGATTCCGGCCAGTTCGCCGAAGTCGCGCAGGTTGATCTCACAGCTGACGTTGTCGAGGTC
Source organism: uncultured Halobellus sp. (assembly GCA_964538415.1). GTDB lineage: Archaea > Halobacteriota > Halobacteria > Halobacteriales > Haloferacaceae > Halorubrum. The sequence continues at coordinate 13,552 of CAZIFX010000011.1, read as the reverse complement.
GTCGATGTAGCCGACGCAGGCCTGTGCGATCTCGTCGCTCTGGAGGTAGCGACCGGCCGGGACGTCGAGCTGGATCTCCGCGCCCGCAAATCCGCTCTCCTCGACGAGCTCTTCGGCCCGCTCGGGGTCGTACGGATACGGCTCGAGGTCCGGGTTGTGCCCGAAGTAGCCTTCGAGGGTCGGCTGGGCGGTCGCGTCGCCGAACCCGGAGAGGACGTTGTCGATGATCGACTGGAAGTCGATCGCGTAGTTCATCGCCTGCCGGAACTCCTGGCTCGTGAACGGTTCCACGTCGTACCGCATCGGCAGCATGAGGATCCGGGTGCTCGGCGCGTCCGCGATGTACGTGTCGTCGTCACCCTCGATGGATCCCGCGTCGGCGGGCGGCACGGCGGTTGCGATGTCGATCTCGCCCGCCCGAAGGCTGTTGATCCGCGTGCTCGACTCCTCGGAGGCGTCGATGCGGAGGCTCTCGATCTCCGCTTCGCCCTGCCAGTAGTCGGGGAAGCTGGTGAAGTCCGTGTGTTCGCCGTCGACGAACTCCTCGAGCTGGTAGGGGCCGGTGCCGTTCATCTCCTCGGCTACCTCCTCCGGCTCGCGGCTCATGATCCAGTCCTCCTGGACGACGGGGCAGTACGAGCCGAGGTTCGCGAACGTCATCGGGTTCGGCCCGTCGGTGTGGATGAGCACGGCGTTCTCGCCGTCGACCTCCGCGGACTCGACGCCCGCAAGCTGGTCGCGCTGGGGACTCTCGAGGTTCCCGACCGAGGCGTCGACGACGCGGTTCATGCTGAACGCGGAGTCGGAGGGCTCGAGCTCGTCGCCGTTGTGGAAGCTCACGCCGTCGCGGATCTCGATCCGATATCTGTCCTCCTCGACGACCTCCCAGTCGGTGACGAGCCCGTCGGTCAGGTTGCCGTCGAGGTCACGTTCGAAGTGGAACTCGTACGCCTGCAGGATGACGTTGTCCGTCGTCGTCTCCCGGTGGTCGTGCGGGTCGAGCGTCGTCGGGTTCTGCGTCTGTGAGATGTGGAGGTGGTTTTCCTCGTCATCGTCGTGGTCGTCGCCCGCACCCACGTCGTCGTCCTCGTCGAGGTCGTCCACGTCCTCCCCGGCGCAGCCGGCGACCCCCACGGCGGCCGCCGCGCCCGCGAATCGAAGGTAGCTTCGTCGGCTGATCCGATCTTCGGTATCCTCTGGCATAGTGGTCAGGTGGAGAGCGTTACATAAATACTCACCGGGAACACGAGCCGCCTTGACGAACGGGTGAAGCGTTCAAACCTCGAGAGGAGGGCGGGACGCCGCGACACGTGGGTCACATCGCGACGTTCGTGGACGTCGATCGTGCTACAGTGCTCGAAGCCCTCGTTGCCCGTGGGGACGCGTTTATCCCCGTTCCCGTCGGAGCCGTTTGCATGGATGCCACGGATTCGGCGCTGCTGGGCGTCGCCGGGGTGGTCGCCGCGACCGTCGTCGTCGCGGTCTTCGTCGCCGGGGCGCTGTTCGGCTTCGATGAATCGGTGGTCCGCCCGTTCGCGCTGCTCGCCGCGGAGCCCTTCGCGTGGATCGTCGTCGCGGCCCTCATCGTCGCCGTATTCGGACACGCCTATCTCGATTGATCTTCCGGTTCCTGCGTCTCGACGCCTCGGATCGCCGTGATCAGCTCGTCCAGGGCCCGATCCACGCTGCCGGATTTAACCGCCGACCGGTCGCCCTCGATGACGTACCGGGCGCTTCGCGTGAACGACTCGTTCGATCCCCACGGCGCCGCGTACGCGACCCCCACGTAGACCAATCCGACGGGTTTGTCCCGCCGTCCCCCGCCCGGGCCGGCGATCCCCGTCGCCGAGACGCCCCACGTGACGTCCGCCCGGTCGCGAGCGCCAGCGGCCATCTGCCGAGCGACCGGGGCGCTGACCGCGCCGTGCGCGTCGAGCGACTCACGGCTCACGCCGAGCTCGGTCCGCTTCGCGTCGTAGGCGTACGTCACGAACCCCCGGTCGAAGTAGTCGCTGGCGCCCGGAACGTCGGTCACCCGCGATCCGATCAACCCGCCGGTCAGCGACTCGGCGGTCGCGAGCGTCTCGCCGCGGGCCGCGAGGCGCTCGCCGAGAACGACCTCCGGCGGACGCTCGTCGTTCGGCCGGGGGTCGTCGCTCGGCCGGGGGTCGTCGCTCGGTCGATGCTCGCTGCTGGGCCGGGGGTCGTCGCGTTCCATCCCTCGCTCCGTCCCGTCATCGGCAGCGTCGGTCATATCCGTCCCTGTCGCCGTCGAGGCTTGAAACCCCCGCCGGACGGCCGGGACGCCGACCGCGTCGACGACGTCGTCGGTGGGTTCATGCCCGGCGAGGGTCAATCGTTCCCATGGTCGATTGGGACGAGCGTTTCGCGACCGGCGAGTATCCCCGTGAACCGGATCCCTCCCCCGTCCTCCGTGCGTACGAATCCGTCATTCCCGACGGACGGGCGCTCGACGTCGCCGCGGGAACCGGACGCAACGCCGTCCATCTCGCGGACGTCGGCTACGAGGTCGACGCGGTCGACCGTTCGGCGGAGGGGCTCCGGATCACCCGGGACCGAGCGTCCGAGCGCGGGCCCGACGTCGCCGAACGGCTCAACCCGATCCAGGCGGACCTGACGAGTCACGGCTTCCCGCGGGAGGCCTATGAGCTGATCACGATCAGCTTCTACCGCGCGGTCGACCGGTTCCCCGACCTCGTCGACGCGCTGGTTCCGGGCGGCTACCTGTTCGTCGAACACCACCTCCGTTCGACCGACTCGACGCCGTCGGGGCCGACGAGCGACAGGTATCGATTCGCGGCGAACGAGCTGTTGCACGCCGGACTCGGGCTCACCGTGATCCGCTACGACGAGGGGACCGAGGAACGCTCCGGCGACCGATGCCGCGCCACCGCGAGGCTCCTGGCTCGACGGTCACACGGGCCGAGACAGTCGTATCCCCGCCGACCCGACGGCCGATGACGACCGACGCCGGGGTGACGACGCTGGTCGAGCTCGTCGAGACCGCGACGGGCCGGTCGGTGCCGCGAACGGCTGCCGGGACGGCCCTCGTCGCTCGGGAAACGGACGCGACGGCGCCCCGCGACCTACTCGCCTCGGTGATCGCCGACGCGACGTCCGTGGTCGGCGTCGTTCCCCGGATCGAGCCGTCGATCCTCGAACGGCTGGTCGACGGGGACGGACGAACCGGACGAGTCACGTTCGACTCCGGAGAGGAGTCACGTTCCTTCGATGCCCGGATCGTGCTCGTGGGTGAGGCCCGTGATCACGTGCGGGGCGTGACGGAAGCCGCGATCCGACCGCTGATCGATGACGCACCCGTCGAGGCGTTCGTCGCCTCCGGCGACTCCCCGATCGGCGTCCTCCTCGTCGACGATCGGGCGGTCGTCGGCCGGTTCGGCGAGCGTGGGCTCGTGGCGCTGCTCGTCACCGACGACGACGTCATCCGCGAGTGGGCGGCGGCGACGGCTCGACGGTATCTCGAGGTCGCGGAGCGCTTTCCAGCCACCGACGCATAGAAGTCCATACCCCAACTATCGGGAGCCATGGAGGTCGAGTGCCGGTTCTTCGGTCCGTTTCGGGAGGACGTCGGTCGCGAGCGAGTAACCCTCGACGTCGACGACGGCGAGACGTATGGCGACCTGCTCGCGCGACTCGAGGAGCGATACGCCACGCTCGAGGGGCGGCTGGTCGACGCAGAGGACACGACGTTGGCCGGAAGCACGGTCGTCACGCGAAACAAAACCGACCTCAGACACCTCGACGGCTTGGAGACGACGGTCGAGGACGGCGACGTCATTCGGGCCATCCCGTCCGTCTACGGCGGCTGACCCCCTTTCCCCGGAGCGTCGTTTCCGACCGAACGCGCCGACGGGCCCCGAACGGTTTTGGGATCTGCCGTCGAAGCCGGAGGCATGAAACGACACCTGCTCCTCGCGGTCGGCCTGATCGGGCTCGTCGAGACCATCGCCCCGAAGACCGTGGTTCGGGCGTTCACGAAGGTCGCGTACCGAAACGCGGCCGACGCCGAGCCACGCGACTGGTTCCACGTCGTCGCTCGCGCCGAGGGTGCCGCTCTCGTGTTCGTCGCGCTCGTCGGTCTGTATCGTACATCCAAACGGGAGCCGGAGGCCGACGCCGACCGACACGACGACGCGAGTTCCGACTGAGTCCGGTTCCGGCTGAGTCCGGTTCCGGCTGACGCGAGTATCGGTCGACGAGGACGACGCCGACCCGCTCCCGATGCCGACGGACGTCCCGTTTTGAGCCCGACGTGTGTCCTATTCCGATTCCGCCGTCCCGACCGAGGAGGACGCCCGCTGTGCGGAATCGTCGTCGTCCGAGTGATCGCCAGCCCCGCCGTCGCTACGCTCGCCGGTCCGGAGGACGTGACAGTTCCGGCAGCGCGCCTCGTAGGATTCCTCGGCGCCGACGAGGATCGTCGGATCGTCGACGTGGGCGGGCTCACCCTCGATCAGGCGCTGGTTCCGAGTCGCGGGCTCGCCACACCGTGAACAGATGGCCCGTAGCTTGTCCACGTATTCGGCGACCGCCATGAGCCGTGGAACCGGTTCGAACGGCTCCCCGCGAAACGTCAGGTCGGTCCCGGAGACGATGACCCGCGCTCCGCGGTCCGCCAGCGCGTTACAGACCTCGACGAGCGTCTCGGAGAAGAAGTTCGCCTCGTCGATCGCGACCACCTCCGCGTCGCCGGCGTCGTCAAGGATCTCCAACGGCCCGTCCCCCTCGTTGTCGACGACGGTCGCCTCCCACTGTCGACCGGCGTGTGAGCCGATGGTCGTCTCCCCGTACCGGTCGTCCACCGCGGGCTTATACACGACGACGGAGTCGTCGGCGATCTCGGACCGGCGAAGCCGACGGAGCAGCTCCTCCGTCTTGCCGGAGAACATCGATCCGGAGATGACCTCGATCCACCCCGAGCGGGTGATGGCGTGCATGTGTCGATCCCCGGCCGACCACGACTAAACGATTTCTCTCCGGCGGCGCCGCTCGTCCGATGCGACGGCTGGTCCGGCCTGGTCGACGCCCGCCGATCGGAACCGCACGCACGGAGATCACAAACCGGGGATGAGCCGCGAGAAGCCGCTTATTCCCTTCGCGACCGCCGTCAGCACGACGAGATAGGCGACGTTTCCGAGCGTTACGAACGCGAGGAATCGGCTTCGCGGGTAGCTGCTCAGGCCGGCCGGGACCGCCATCAGACAGCGGATCCCGGGAACGACGTTCGTGACGAGGATTCCGAGCCCGCCAAAGCGATCGAACAGCCGTCCGACCGTGTCCATCCGACCGTCACCGATCCGTGCTTTCACGACGAACGGCACCCGATCGACGTACGGAAGCGTCCGACGGAGGCCGATGAACTCGGGACTCTCCTCGTTGAACCCGCGATAGATGGTGAACTGGCCGAGCGTGGAGGCGATCACGCACGCGGCGGCGATGGCGTACAGCACCGTGCCGGCGGGCGACCACAGCGCCACGTACGCGACGTACAGCGCCGCGGGCGGCGCGAACTTGCCGACGATCGCGCCGTCGAGATAGAACAACACCAGAATTACGGGGACGCCCAGCGCCCGCAGGACGGTGATGATCTCCACGGGTTCCGGGGTCATACCGGACGGACGTGCCTTGGCTTCTTAAAACGAGGTTAGGCGCCCCCTCCCACGATGAGTAGCACGGGGAGCGCGACCGCGAGATAGACGGCCGCACAGACGGCCCAGTCGCGTCGAACCCGGCGAAGCCGTTGACGGGCCAGTCCCGTCCGTGGAAGCGGCACGAGCGCGAAGAACCCGACCATGCACGCGAACATGACGGCCGCGACGCCGACAGCCACCGGTACGGCTCCGAACCCGCCGCCGATCGCGACGGCGCCCGCGAGCATCGCCGCGGTCAACACGCCGGATCCGACGCCGGCGACGTAGTGCACCGTCGAAGCGAGCCGTCCGGGAGCGGCGTCGACGTCGGTTCCGGCGAGCACGCTCGCGGCCACCTTCGGCGGCGTCGATCCCTCAGGGAGCCGTTTCATGGCGACGTCCATCGCCAGCGTGGCGAGGCCGCCCGCCACGAGCCCGGCCACGAGCCCGCCGAGAAACGTGGGGTCGAACATTCGTCGGAGATGATACGGTCCCGATCGGTTTGACGCTATCGTCGCCCCCGCGGCGAGCGCCGGTTGCGGATGATCGCCAGTTGAGGGCGCTCATCCGTCGAGGACGACCCGCGTCACGTCGGCGTGGCCGGCGCGCCGAACGATCGCCCGAACGAGATCCCTGGACCCCGCGAGGTTGTCCGAGTCGCCGTCGAGCACCAACACGCGTGCGTCGGCGCCCTCCTCGACGACCCCCCGGTTCAGACCGGCGATCTCGGCGCCGTTGACGGTCGCCATCCGAAGGACCTCCCGGGCGGGAAGGTCGGCGAGCTTCGCGGCGAACTCCATCTCCCGGAACATCGAGGGCGAGTCGAGCATCACGTTATCAGTCCCGAGCGCGACGGTCGTCCGCTCCGTGAGCTCGCGGATCGGCGGCACGCCGACCTTCGTGACGAGGTTCGAGCGCGGACAGACCACCACCGGCGTGTCCCGATCCGCAAGCCGGTCGAGGTGGAGCGGTTCGGCGTGAACCATGTGGACGAGAAAGTCCGGATCGAGGTCCATCGCGGCGTTGATGTCGTCGGCGTCGCGCTCGCCCGCGTGGATCCCGAACAGCTTGTCGGCCGCCCGCGTCGCGACCCGGACCGAATCGAACTCCCCGTCGCGGGCGCCGGACGCCCCGTAGCCGTCTGCCACGTCGAGCACGTCGGGATCGTCCCGGCCGAGGACGACCGCGTCGACGTCGCGGGCGTCGTACTCGACCCCGTCACCCGCGAGCGCGTCGCGGAGCGCCTCGACGCCCGGAACGCCGCCCTCGCGGAACTCGATGAACGTTCCCGTCCCGGTCGATTCCATGTATCGGAGGGTGCGGGCCATCGCCGCCACCTTCTCCTCGTGGCTCGCCGCCCGGAGCAGGCGGTGTTTCAACCCGTCCGGCGGGGCCACCAGCTCGTCGAGCGAGAGCCCCTCGCCGGCCTCCTTCGCGATGGAGTCACCGATGTGGGTGTGTGCGTTGACGAACGCCGGGAGGATGACGTCGTCCGAATCGACGGGACGCTCCTCGATCCGGACGATCTCGCCGTCCGCGAGGACGACCCGACCCTCCACGGGCTCGAACTCGCGGCCGACGAGCACGGTTCCCTCCAGATGCATACGCAATCCTCGCCGGGCGGGGGGTTAAAAGCTCACGACCCGGAACGGTCGCGGCCGGGGGCACGGCCGGCGTTCGGGGGCGGATCACTCGAACTCGTCGAGCGTCGTCGACATCGCGCCGCGTACCTGGCTCACGAGACCGTCCGGATCGAGTTCGAGCACCTCGGCCGCGGCCCGTCCGACCCGATCCGTGTCGGCGGCGGGAGTGTAGACGCCGAGCCGCCACTGGTTCCGCTGGACGGTTCGCAGCGCGTTGACGAGCGGCGACTGCCTGCCGAGCCGTCTGACCTCGCCGTTGACGGTGACTCGCGCCGTGGATTCGCGCATCGAGGGTTCCGGGGGGACGTCGAGGATCACGCGATCGTCGTCGACGCCCGCCTCCTCGGCGATGACGCGCTCCATCTCGAACACCTCGTCGTGATCCGCTTCGTGAACGCGCTCGGGAACGTCGTCGTATTCGGCCCAGACCGACAGTTTGTACAGGTCACGCTCGTCGTATCGACGGGCCATCTCCGCCGTTTCACGGTGATCTCGGATCGCGACGAGAAAGTCGTGGTCGTCCATGCGACGCAGTTCGGCCGCGGTGACGGCCGTCGCGTCGAGGAGGTCGGTCGCGGCGCGACGTAGCATCGCCTTCGAGACCCGGGCGACGTGGTGGGTGTACACCACCGGATTCATCAGTGCGCGTGCGAGAAGCAGGCTCTCGGCGGTCTGAACGTTCCCCTCGTCCAACACGAGCACGGGGCTCCCGTCCTCGTCGTCGGCGAACGTCAACTCGCGGACGAACCGCTCGGTGTCGATGGTGCCGTAGGGGACTCCCGTGTGGTAGGCGTCACGAACGAGGTAGTCCATCCGGTCCACGTCGAGTTCGCCGGAGACGAGCCCCGCATAGGGACCCTCGCCGGCGACGATCCCCGCCACGCGCTCCGGATCGAGGTCGTGATCGCGGAGGACGTCGCCGACCGCCCCCTCCGCCAGTAGTTCCTCAACGTCGTCGTGGTACTTTCCGGTCCGCCGATGGGTCAACGACTCGAGGTTGTGGCTGAACGGTCCGTGGCCGACGTCGTGAAGGATCGCCGCGGCCTCGATCCGGTCGGCGTTGCGGCCGTCGACGCCGAGGTGGTCGAGCGCCCGTCTCGCCAGATGGGAGACCCCCAAGCTGTGCTCGAACCGCGTGTGGTTCGCCGAGGGGTACACGAGTCCCACCGTGCCGAGCTGTTTGACGTGCCTGAGCCGCTGGACCGCAGGCGTGTCGATCAGGTCGGCGGCGACACCGTCGATCTCGATGTGATCGTGAACGGTGTCCTTGATCGTGATCATGGAGGCGATTCGTCGGGATCCGTTAAAAACCACGGGAGGATATTGGGTCGGTTAAAAACCGCGGGAGGGGGATATCGGGTCGGTTAAAAACCGCGAGAGGGGGATTCCGGATCGCTTAAAAAACCCGCGGGGAGTCGACGGGTCGCGTGGCACAGCCAGGAAACGGAGACCGGATCCGGATACGAACGGGAGATCTCGCTACTCGTCCGCGGAGACCGCAGCCGCGGCGGCTCCGGCGTTCGCCTCGGGTTTCGAACCGGCGGCGGGTTCGTAGACCGATCGGCGTGCGTCGGTTGGACAGAAGCCCTCCTCCACCAACTCGGCGTCGGACAGTTTCTGGATCGCGAATCGGACCGTTCTGGCGGACAGACGAGTCTCCGCTGCGAGTCCCGTCTGGTCGAGCCGTCCCTCGTGTTCGAGCACGTAATAAACCAGCTTCGCGCTCGGCGGAAGCGACGTCAGTGACCCACGTGCCTGCTCGTCCATGTCAACGATTGGGCGGCTCCGAAATTAACGGTGGCTCGCCCGTGCGCGGCCGACGCACGACCGGGTCGATCGTCGCGGTCGCCGGCTCCCCGGACCGAGAACGTATGCTTCCGCAGCCCCGATCCACGCTCGATGCCCTTCACTCCGACCCGGATCGCCCTCGCCGTGACGCTCGTCCTGCTTCTCGGATTCGCGTGGCGCGTCACCGATCGGGCGGCGTGGCGCGTGAGACTCGGCGAACGATTCATCGCCGGCATCCCGTGGGGAACGGTGGTCACCGTGGTGATCGTCGTCGGCTTCTATCTCACCGCACAGAGCGGCCTGACGCATCCGGAATCGCCCGTCGTCTACGCGTTCGTCTCGTGGTCGTACCTGTACCCGACCGGAATCGTGACCGCGGGGATCGCCCACGGCGGGCCCGCACACATCGTCTCGAACGTGACCGGAACGCTGGTCCTCGCGCCGATCGCCGAGTACGTCTGGAGCCACTATCCCGGCGGCGCTCGACCGAGCGATACGGCCCGCGACTCGAGCGGTTACTCGAGGGGTGATGCCCCCCGTCGGGTCGCCACCGACGGCGGAGCGGGAGCGACCGAAGCCGCGGCCGACTCCCGAAATCGACGCCTCCTCGACCGCCCGTGGTTCCGTGCGATCGTCGTCTTTCCGGCGGTTCTGCTTTCGATCGCGTTCCTCACCGCGGCGTTCTCGCTCGGGCCGGGACTCGGATTCTCCGGCGCGCTGTACGCGATCGTCGGCTTCGCGGTCGTCACCCGGCCGCTGTCGACCGTCGTCGGCGTCGTCGCGACCTCCGCGGTCGGAACCGCGTTCACCGCGTTCACGACGCCAGTCGTCAGGGAGACGATCGAGGCGGCTCCGCCCGCGCCGCCGGGCTGGGCAGGCGTCGGGTTTCAGGCACACCTGCTCGGATTCCTCCTTGGCGTGCTCCTCGCCGTCGCGTTGCTCTCCGCCCGCGGATCACGTCCGCGGACCGACCGCGTTCTGGCGGGGACGCTGCTGGTCGGGATCGTCCAGTCGGTCTGGCTCGTGACGGGCGGCGGCGCCGACGAGTTCGTCCTCTACCGGGGCGCGGGGATGGCGTTCCTGTTCGTGCTGGTCGTCGGCGTCTCGACCGCGGTCGCCGGAAGCTCCCGACCGCTGGTCGAGGGCGTCCCGCTCCCGGGGAGGGTATCCTCCGCGCTGACCCGCCCCGGCTCACGAGGCCGGATCGCGACCGCCTGGCCGGTCGTCGTCGTGTTCGGCTGTGCGCTGGGCGCCGGTGTGTCGATACGGCTCGGCGGACCCGTGGCCGTGAGCGTCGGCGGCGCGGCGATCCTCGCGCTTGTGCTCTCGTTGCCCGCCCTCCCCGCCGCGTTACCGCGGCGTATTTACGCCGGGCCGCTTTCCCGACGCGGCGGGGCGGTCGTCGCGTTGCTTGCGCTCGCGGTCCTGATCTCGTTGCCGATGGCGGTCTTCGGGCTGCTCGTCGTCGACCAACCGTCCATCGAGGGCTCCGAGACGATGGAGATCCGCGACTACACGGTCGCCTACGTGGCCGACGAGCCCGCCCCGCGCTCGACCGTCGTGGACCTCGGGGAGGGATTCACCGGCGGTACGACCGACGGGGTGGTGGTTGCGAGCGACGCCCGCGAGATCTGGACGACCGCGGAACGGCCGGCGGTCCTCGCTCACGAGGGGAACGCCAGCGTGGTCGTCGGCGGGATCGGCTGGCGCGAGGAGGTCACCGTCGAACGCGTCGCGTGGGACGTCGTCGGCAACGAAACGGCCTACGCGGTCGATCTCGAACGCGACGACGAGTCGGTTCGGTCGTACGTCGGCGATGCGGTCCGGAGCGAGTCACGGCTCGGCGGCCATCGGATCGCCGTCGCCCCGACGGAGTCCGGATTCGAGGTCCGCGCGTCCGCGGGCGACGAGACGCGCTCGGCGTCGGTTCCGGACCCCGGCGAGGAGGCTCCGCTCGGCGAGTTCCGGGTTCGCACGGAGGCCGTCGAATCGAACGGAGTCGACGACGTCGCCGCGCGCCTCGTGATCGAGGGGGACGACGCGTCGGTCGTGATCGCCGAGCAACCGGCGTGATCGCCGGGAAACCGGCACGATCGCCGAGCAATCGGCATGAGGAACCGGCCGGACGCTCCGCCCGTTTAAGAGGTCCCGGCGAGGATGGATCCACATGACGCGATTCGATGCCGCGACGGAGACGGAGCGAGTGAAGCTCTTCGCCGACGCCGCGACCGCCCATCGAAAGCGGTCGAGCGAGGTCATGACCGTCGACGTCGATCCCGACAGCGACGTGACCGACGGCGGGGAGATCCCGCCGTGGATCCAGCTCGCCGGGACGGAGCTGATCCTGGACTGTACGGACGCCGAGCTTGACCGGCTGAAGCGCCTCCTCGGCGAGTTTCCGGAGTTTCGGATCGACGAGCTCGTGAGTCCCGAGGAGGCCGAGGGGACCAACGCGGTCGTCACCGCCCGGTCGGACGCGAACCGCGTCGCCGGGTTCATGGAGCGCGCGTTCCGCGAGGTGTACGAACTCGGTCCCGACTACCGTGCGTGGGTCACGCAGGTGTGACCCGTCGAACGGCGGGGTGATCGACGAAGCAGCGAGGTCATCGGCGAAGCGGTTGACGCATCGAGAGCGATCGTTTTTGTACGCCAGGGCGCTTATCCCGGCCAATGAACTCGACGTCGGAGGGGAAGCCGAACAGCAAGGTTGCCCGCGTCATCGAGGCGTACGACCTCGAGGGATGGGGCGACCGGCTCGAGCGAGAGTGGCTCGGCGAAACGGGCGAGCGAACGAGCCTCCGTGACCTCGCCGAGACGTTCAACCGGGCCGTCTTGGCGGCGGCGCTTCGCGAGGCCGGTGAGGCGGTCATCGAGGACGACGTGGACAGCACCTATCGCGTGCTCACCGACGACGACGTCTCACGGGCGGACACGCTGCGCAAGGAGCGTGACCTCGAACGGCTCGGCGTCGACGTCGACGACGTCCGTGGCGACTTCGTCACCCATCAGGCGATCCACACGTATCTCACCGACTATCGAGAGGCCGAACTCGGCGACCGCTCTCCCGACCCCGATCGGAAGGTCGATACGCTCCAGCGGCTGGAGGGGCGGACCGCTGCAGTCGCGGAGTCGACGCTCGACGGCCTCGTTCGGTCGGAAGCGGTCAGCGAGCGCAACTACGAGCTGTTCGTCGACGTCCGAACCGTCTGTGAGGACTGCGGGACGGACTACGCGCTCGTCGACCTCATTCGGCAGGGCGGCTGCGACTGCGAGGAGGGCGCGAGCTGACCGGAGCCGCCGGTCGAGTTTCCCGGCCGGATCTCCTGGTCGAGTTGCCTGATCGATTCCACGGCGGCTCACTCGTGGCCCGAGACCCGGACCGGCTCGTAGGGCTGCTCCAGCCACTCCTGCTCCGAGCGTGACAGATCGACGTCGAGAGCCTCGACGGCGTCCTCCAGATGCTCCACGCTCGATGTTCCGACGATGGGCGCCGTGACCGCGTCCTGCTCCAACACCCACGCGAGCGCGATCTGTGCCATCTTCACGCCCTTCTCCGCGGACAACTCCTCGACTCGACGGTTGATCTCCTCGCCGCCGCCCTCCCGGTACGGTCGACCGATCGACGTCTCGTGTTCGCCGCGGGTCGTCGCGTCGTCCGCCTCGTACGGCCGAGTCAGATAGCCGGCCCCAAGGGGACTCCACGGGATCATGCCGATCCCCTCCCGCTCACAGAGCGGAACCATCTCGCGTTCCTCCTCGCGGTAGGCGAGGTTGTAGAGGTTCTGCATCGTGACGAACCGGTCGTAACCCTCCCTGTCGGCCACGTGTAACGCCTCCGCGAACTGGTGAGTCCACATCGAGGAGGCGCCGAGGTATCGGACCTGCCCGCGTCGGACCGCGTCGTCGAGCGCCGCCAGCGTCTCCTCGACGGGCGTCGCCTCGTCCCAGCGGTGGATCTGGTAGAGGTCGACCGTGTCCATGCCGAGCCGGTCGAGGCTGTTTTCCAGCTCCTGCTCGATCGTCTTCCGTGAGAGCCCGCTCGCGTTGGGGTGTGCGTCGTCGGGCGCGAACCGGACCTTCGTGGCGACGACCTGCTCGTCGCGGTCGTAGTCGGCGAGAACGTCGCCGAGGATCGTCTCGCTTTCCCCCGCCGAGTAGACGTTCGCCGTGTCGAAGAAGTTGATCCCGAGGTCGATCGCCCGCTCCACCAGCTCGCGACCCTCCTCCTCGTCGAGCATCCAGTCGTGGCCGCTTCCGAAGCTCATACAGCCGAGACAGAGCCGGCTCACCGTCGTTCCCGTCCCGCCGAGGGTCGTGTACTCCATGTCGGGAGCGCGCGCGGCGAGTGTGATAAATGGGCGGGTCGACGTCGGACGGACGGCATCGTTTCGGCTGCGGGTCGACGTCGGACGGACGCCGTCGTTCCGGTTGCAAAGCGGGTTGACGGGT
>CAZIFX010000010.1:0-48689 GCA_964538415.1 uncultured Halobellus sp. | reverse complement strand
AGATCACTCCCTTGGCATGGGAGAGGCCCCGGGTTCAAATCCCGGCGAGTCCATCACGTAACCTTTCTAATACCTCCGAACTGCCGTGAGCGTAGCCGAGAGTCGGAAGCTGGAACCGCTGCAGTTCTCCTCGTCGGCTTCGGTGAACTTCCTCCGAAGGACGACCGAGAGACCCATTTAATAGACCGAGTCGGTACGTTAATACGCCTCGGTCCACGACCGTTTGCCATCGAAGATCCCCCACGTTCGGGGGCATTCCTGAAGATCCATGCTTTCCACGCCTCGACGCCTCACTGACGAACGCCCGCACCGCCGTCCATGACGGACGGCACTCGAGGCGGCGGAACGGTTCGGATCCGCAACGCAACCCGTGCCCTGTGGGGTCGTCTGCGGTGGTTTCTCGCGGATCGGTTCGCCATCGACACGCGGTCGCTGGCGCTGTTCCGGATCGCGTTGGGACTGCTCGTGGTCGCGGATCTGATCGCCCGGTCGCGGAACTTCTCGTTTTATTACACCGACGACGGGGTCGTCACGCAGGCGCTCGCGGAGCAGGGCACCGCGGACAACGCGGTGTCGGTCTACTATCTCACCTCGGAGCCGGAGCTGATCGCGGCGCTGTTCGTCCTGCAGGGGCTCATCGCGCTCGCGATGGTCGTCGGCTACCGGACCCGCCTCGCGACGGTCCTCTCGTTTCTGTTCGTGATCTCGCTCGACCACCACAACCCGTACGTGTTGAGCTACGCCGACACGCTGTTCCGGCTGCTTTTCCTCTGGGCGATCTTCCTCCCGCTGGGCGATCGCTGGTCCGTCGACGCCCTCCAGGCGGCCGAGATGGGACTCGAACGGGCCGGCCCGCGACCGGTCGTCGCGAGCGCCGCCACCGCCCTGGCGATGGGCCAGATGGTGTTCATGTACTTTCTCAACGGGATCCACAAGTCGACCTCCGCCACGTGGCGGGAGGGCGACGCCGCGCCGCTCGTCTTCGGCATCGACGAGATGACGTTCCTGCTCGGCGACTTCATGCGGAACGTGCCGACGCTCATCTCCGCCGGCGGGCTGCTCTGGTTTTACCTGCTGCTCGCCTCGCTGCTGCTCGTGTTGCTCCGCGGCCGGCCCCGCTACCTGCTGGTCGGCCTGTTCGCGGGCGGACACGCCTCCTTCGCGGTCACCGTCCGGATCGGCGCGTTCGCCTACGTCGCGCTCGCCGGCCTGACGCTGTTTCTCCAGCCGGCCTTCTGGCGGGACGCGGGCCGAGTCGTCCGGGCGGCGGGGCTCGGCCCCGAGCGCGTGAGCCGAACGATGGAGGACCGTGTCGGACGACCGCTCGCACGCGTGCTCCCCTCGTTTCGCCTCCTCCCCGGGCGGCTCGTCCGGATCAAACGGGCGACGTACACGGTCGCGGTCGGGCTCGTCGTCGTCGCGCTCGCGCTCGTCGTCGCCGCCTTCCTGCTCAACTTCGGGACCGTGATCGACGGGACGTACGACCAGCACGCGCTCAACGCCGAGGTCGAGTCGCATCCGGCCGGCGCGCACGTGTACGAGGTCGCCGACGCACTCAACGTCCGCCAGCCCGAGTGGAGCGTGTTCGCGCCCCATCCCCGGACGACGGACCGCTACTACGTCTTCGGCGCTCGAACCGCCGACGGCGACGAGGTCGACGTCTACAACGATCGGGAGTTCACCTGGGATCGACCGGGAGCACAGCTCCAGCGACAACACGGCACGTATCGCCAGCGCTTCTTCATGAACAGCGTTCGGCGAACCTCGGCCGGCGGCGACCTCGCCGAACGCTACGGCGACCAGCTCTGCCGGAGTTACGCCGAGGACCACGGGACCGAGCTCACACACATCAGCATGTTCGAGGTGACCGAGACGATCACCTTCGAGACGATCGACGACCCGGACGCCCGCGAGAGCGACCGGAACCACTTTTACAGACACCGCTGTTGAATCGGAAGCGTTCGACCCACCGTCGGTCCGGACTCCAGAACGCTCATTGACCTCCTCCGCGTTCGGTGGGGGTATGGGAACGTTGCGTCGGCGTCGGGTGTGGCTCGCGGTGCTGCTCGCGATCCTCGTCTCCGGCCTTGGACACGCGTACCTCCGCCGTTGGGGGCGCGCGTTCGGCTGGTATCTCGGGATCACCGCGACGCTCGTGTTCGTCGTCCCCGACGCCGCGATCGACCAGCTCCTCGGCGCCGGGCGGCCGTCGTTCGTCGACGTCGCCCCCGTCCTCCTCGTCGTCCTCGCCAGCATCGTCGACGCCTACGTGCTGGCGATCCGGAACAACCGCGAATACGACCGCCAACAACGCGAACGCACGGAGGCGGGAGATCCGTTGGATGCAACCGGCATCGATGCCGGGTCGCCATCGAACGGATCGTTCTCCGGCGGGCCGTCTGACGAGGGATCAGTCTCCGGCGGGCCGTCGGGCGATGATGCGTCGGGACGCGAGGCGGGCGACCCGGCGGAGGTGACCTGCCCACATTGCGGCCGCGAGACCGACGCCGAACTCGACTTCTGTCACTGGTGTACGGAGCCGCTCACGGACGGACACGACTCGGCGTGATCCGCGCGATCGCCGGATCGACCGCTCATATCATCAGCTCGCCGCCGTTGACGTTCAGCGTCTCGCCGGTGACGAACGACGCGTCACGCAGGTACGCGACCGCGTCGGCGATCTCCGCGGGCTGGCCGAACCGACCGACGGGGATGGCCTCCAGCTCCTCCTCGCGCTCGGCGGGCGTCCGGTCCGCGGTCATGTCCGTCTCGACGTGGCCAGGGGCGACCGCGTTCACTCGAACGTCGGGCGCGAAGTCCGCCGCGTGGCTCCGGGTCAACGAGAGCAGCGCCCCCTTCGAGGCGGCGTAGTGACACTCGACAGGCGCGCCGGTGTGTGCGAGGATCGACGAGACGTTCGTCACCGAGGGATCGTCCGGGGAGGCCCGTAACGGGGACAGCGCCGCCTTCGTTACGTTGAACGCCCCGTTTACGTTGACATCCATCACGTGATCGAACTCCTCCGGGGGGAGCTTCTCGGTGTAGACGTGCTGGTCGATCCCGGCGTTGTTGACGACGTGGTCGAGGCCCCCGAACGCGTCGACGCCACGGTCGACGAGCCGCGCGGCCGCCTCCGGGTCGCTCACGTCGGCGCCGACGGCGACCGCCGAGACGCCCGAGTTCTCGAGCTCCGCGACGACCTCCTCGGCGGCTTCCGCTCCCGTGTGATAGTTGACGACGACGTCGTAGCCGTCGGCGGCGAATCGGCGAGCGATCGCGCGTCCGATACCCCGGGATGACCCGGTGATGAGTGCGGCTGGCATGGTACCGGGCACAACGGGTTCACCCCCCTTCGCGTTTGGCGTTCCGGAAGTCGCGCCCGACCGGTCGGGAGCGCCCGGAGCCGGGCAGGGTCGGCCTGCGGAGCCGCTGGCTCGGTCAGCGGAGCCGAACGAGGCTCAGTCGTCGCCGGAGACGCTCTCGGCCGGATCCGCCGCCGCGTCGGGGACGACCTCGGCCGGCTCCGGCAGCTCCGTGCGGACGTCGGTGCCCCGGCCCTCGGCGATGACCTCGGCGTACGCGTCGGGGAAGACGCGGACGAAGTCGCCGACGACGTTCGCCCAGTCGTCGAGCAGCTCCGCCGCACGCTCGCTGTCGGTGTACGCGTGATGGTTCTCGACGAGCCGCCTGAGCATCGCCCGGTCCGGCTCCTCCAGCTCCTCGGAGACGGAGACCATTCCGCGGTTCACGCGCGCATCGAGCCGGTCGTCAGGGTCGTAAACGTACGCGACGCCGCCGGACATGCCGGCAGCGAAGTTACGCCCGGTGTCGCCGAGCACGGCGATGACGCCGCCCGTCATGTACTCACAGCCGTGGTCGCCGACGCCCTCGACGACCGCCTTCACGCCGGAGTTGCGGACGCCGAACCGCTCGCCGGCGACGCCGTTGACGTACATCTCGCCGGCGGTCGCGCCGTACAGACAGACGTTGCCGGCGACGACGTTCTCCGCCGGATCGTATCCCGCGTCCGCGGGCGTGTTGATCACGATCCGGCCGCCCGAGAGCCCCTTGCCGACGTAGTCGTTCGTGGCGCCGGTGAGTTCGAGGGTGATCCCCCGTGCGAGGAACGCCCCGAAGCTCTGGCCGGCGTAGCCGTCGAACCGACAGGTGATCGTGTCGTCGGGAAGCCCCTCGCCGCCGTGTTCGTTCACGACGCGGTTCGAGAGCGCCGCGCCGACCGCGCGGTCGACGTTCGCGACGTCCCGCGTGAGCGCGACGGGAGCGCCGTTCAGGATGGCGTCCTCGGTCTCCTCGATGAGGTCCCAATCGAGCAGCTCGTCGATCCCGGGATGGTCCTGCTCGCGGACCTTCGTTCGGGTCTCGCCCGCGGGCTCGGCGATGACCGTCGAGAGGTCGAGGTGGCGCGCCTTCTCGTGGGCCGTCTCCCGCTGGGTGAGCAGCGCCGGTCGGCCGATCAGCTCCTCGACCTCGGTGAAGCCGAGCCCGGCCATGAGCTCGCGCAGCTCCTGGGCGATGAACGTCATGTAGTTGATCACGTGATCCGGCTCGCCGGGGAAGCGGTTCCGAAGGTCCTCCCGCTGGGTGGCGACGCCGACCGGACAGGTGTTCTCGTGGCACTGGCGGGCCATCACGCAGCCGGACGTGACGAGCGAGGCGGTGCCGAAGACGTACTCCTCGGCGCCGAGCGCGGCGGCGACTGCGACGTCACGGCCGGTCTTCATCCCGCCGTCGGCGGCGACGCGGATGCGGTCGCGCAGGCCGGTCGCTCGCAGCATCTGGTTCGTCTCCGCGAGCCCCAGCTCCCACGGCAGCCCCGCGTTCTTGATCGAGGTCTTCGGCGACGCCCCCGTCCCGCCGGAGTGCCCGGAGACGTGAACGACGTCCGCGTTCGCCTTCGCAACCCCGGCCGCGATGGTGCCGATGCCCGCCTCCGAGACGAGCTTCACGTTGACGTCGGCGTCGACGTTCGCCGCCTTCAGATCGAAGATCAGCTGCTTGAGGTCCTCGATGGAGTAGATGTCGTGTTGTGGGGGCGGCGAGATGAGCCCGACGCCGGGCGTCGAACAGCGGACGTGTGCGATCATCTCGTTGACCTTCTCGCCCGGGAGGTGGCCGCCCTCGCCGGGCTTCGACCCCTGTGCCATCTTGATCTGCAGCTCCTCGGCGTTCGCGAGGTAGTCCGCGGTGACCCCGAACCGCCCGGACGCGACCTGCTTGACGTTGCACTCCTTTTCGGTGTTGAACCGTTCGGGCGGTTCGCCGCCCTCGCCGGTGTTCGACTTTGCGCCGAGGCGGTTCATCGCGATGGAGTTGTTCTCGTGGGCCTCCGGTGAGAGGCTTCCGAGACTCATCGCGGCCGTCGAGAAGCGTTTCACGATCTCCTCGATCGGCTGGACCTCCTCGACCGGGACCGGATCGCGGTCCGACTCGAACTCCAGCAGGCCGCGGAGCGTCTGAAGCGTCTTCGTCTGGTCGTTCACCAACTCGGCGAACTCCTCGTACCGCTCGTAGTCGCCGCTGCGAACCGCCTGCTGGAGCGTGCCGACCGTCTGCGGGTTCCAGCCGTGGTGGACGCCCGAGGAGCGGTTCTCGTACTCGCCGATCGTCTCCAGCTGCGGGTCGGCGCCGAACGCCATCGCGTGTCGCGTTCGGAGGTCGTCCTCGATGGTCTCGATCCCGATCCCCTCGGTGCGGATCTCGGTTCCCTCGAAGTACTCGGCGACGAGCTTCGAGTCGAGCCCGACCGCCTCGAAGATCTGCGCGCCCTGATAGGACTCGACGGTCGAGATGCCCATCTTGGCCATCGTCTTGAGAAGGCCGTCCTCCAGCGCTTTGCGGTACGCCGCAAGCGCCTTCGCCTCGTCGGCGCCGTCGGGGCCGGCGACGACGTCCGCGATGGAGGCGTACGCGAGGTACGGGTCGACGGCGTCGGCGCCGTAGCCGACGAGCGTCGCGAGGTGGTGTACCTCGTGTGGCTCGCCGGACTCGACGACGATCCCCGCGCGGTTTCGGAGGCCATGGCGAACGAGGTGGTGGTGGACCGCGCCGGTGGCGAGCAGGCTCGGGATCGCGAGCCGGTCGGGACCGACCGCGCGGTCCGAGAGTACGAGCACGTCGACGCCCGCCTCGATGGCGTCGGCCGCCTCGTCACGGACGCGGCTCACCGCGTCCGACAGCGAGCCGTCGTGGTGATACGTGACGTCGATCGTTCGGGAGGCGAAGGCGGGCGACGTGGTGGCCTCCGCGTCGCCCTCGGCGGTACCGGCCTCGGCGGGGAGCCCCTTCAACGTCGCCGTCTGCGCGTCGGTGAGCACGGGCGAGTCGGCGACGATCTGGCGGGCGTGTTCGGGGGTCTCGTCCAACAGGTTGCGCTGGTGGCCGATCCGCGACTCCAGGGAGGTGACGAGCTCCTCGCGGATGTAGTCGATCGGCGGGTTCGACACCTGCGCGAACAGCTGTTTGAAGTAGGTGAAAAGCGGGCGGTCGACGTCGGCGAGCACCGACAGCGGGGTGTCGTCGCCCATCGATCCGACCGGGTCCTTGCCCTGCTCGGACATCGGTTTGACGAGGTTATCCAGCGAGTCCGTGGTGTAGCCGAAAGCGGCCTGATGGGCACGGACGGTCGGCTCGGGGGGTTCGTCGTCCGCTTGCCCGTCGTCCGCTCGCTCGTCGTCCACGTCGACCGGGTTGCCATCGCCGAAACCGGCCGCCGTGCCGTCGTCGTCCTCGACGAGATCCTCGAGGTCGGCCTGACGTGCGTCGACCCACTCGCCGTACTTCTCGTCGGTGAGGTCGGCGAAGACGTCCTCGTCGGGGACGATGCGGCCCTCCTCGGGGTCCGCGACGAAGATCTCGCCCGGCTGAAGCCGGCCGCGCCGGGTCACGTTCGACGAGTCGGTCGGGAGCGCGCCGATCTCGCTGCCGACGACCAGCCGGTTCTCGTCGGTCACCTCGTACCGGCACGGTCGAAGCCCGTTGCGGTCGAGGACGCCCGCGACCTTCTCGCCGTCGAAGCCGATGACGAGCGCGGGACCGTCCCACGGCTCGACGAGCGACGCGTGGTAGTCGTAGAAGTCGCGGCGGTCCTCGTCCATCAGGTGGTCGCCGCGGAACGCCTCCGGGACGAGCATCCGGAGCGCGTGCGGGAGGTCGCGTCCGGTCTGGAGGAGGAGTTCGAGCGCGTTGTCGACGCTCGCGGTGTCGGACTGGTTCGGGTCGTTGATGATCGGCTTGAGGGTGTCGAGCTCCGGGCCGAACGCGGGGTGTTCGAGGTCCGTCTCGCGGGCCCGCATCCAGTTGATGTTCCCGCGGATCGTGTTGAACTCGCCGTTGTGAACGACGTTGCGGTACGGATGTGCGAGATGCCACGCCCCGAGCGTGTTCGTCGAGAAGCGCGCGTGGACCAGGGCGACGTGGCTCGCGAACCGCTCGTCGGAGAGGTCGACGAAGTAGTCGGCGAGCTGCGTTCCCTTCAACAGTCCCTTATAAACGACGCGTCGGCGGTCGAGCGAGCAGACGTAAAATCGCCCGGCGCCGTCGACGTCACCGACCGTGTTCTCGATCTCGCGGCGGGCCGCGTAGAGGGCCCGATCGAAGCCGAGGAGTTCGGGGTCGGTTCCCTCCGGCGCGTCCTCCCCGAACCGCTGGGCGAGGCCGGCGCCCTCGACGGGAGCGACGAACAGCTGTTTGATCTCGGGTTCGGAGTCGCGGGCGGTCGCGCCGAGGTCGGCGTCGCCCGTCGGGACGTCGCGCCACTCCAGCACCTCGAGGCCGTAGACGGCGAAGACCTCGGCGATCACGTCGTGGATCTCGGCCTGCACGTTGGGTTCCGCCGGCATGAAAAGGGAGCCGACGGCGTACTCCTCCGGGAGGTCGGCCTCGACGACGGCGTCGAAGAAGTCGTCAGGACGGGCGACCATGATGCCGGCGCCGTCGCCGGTGTTTCGCTCCGCGCCGGTCGTGCCGCGGTGTTCGAGGTTCTCAAGCAGGCGTACCGCGTCCGTTACCGTCTCGTGGCTGGGCTCCCCGTCGAGGTCGACGATGCCGCCGATCCCGCAGTTCGAGCGGTCGTCGTCCGGCGACGCGAGGCCCGCGTCGCGACCCGACGACTCGGCAGTCGCCGAGTCGGGGGTGGTACTACGTGGCTTGGTCATACACGTCGATCCGGATCGACCACTTAAAGGTGTGACCCTGATAGGGGTAGGAACCCTTGGCCACACATTAGGGAATATAAGGTAATTATCCATAAGGGGTTGTCATTCCTTATCAGGGTGTACGGGCGTTCGCCTCGAAGGCGTTTTAATCGGCTGTTCAGCAGAGCGAGTGCCGATTCATGGGGTGGAGTGAGAATTCATTCGTTCATAAGTAAACGTGCGTCCATCGGCGCCGGTCGCGGTCGCGACGCCGGTCACAGGGGCGGCCGCGACGCCGGTCACGGGGGCGGCCGCGACGGAGAGGTCGACGAGGAGGGTGCTACGGGAACGACCGCGACGGCGACATCGATCGCGGAGACGAGGACGACCGCGGAATCAGTACGACTTCGCGAAGTACGCGGTCCGGGCCGCGGCCGACTCACAGATGGCGCACGTCTCGTCGTCGACGGCATCGCCGTCGGCATCCTCGTCGTGGACGAGGGGATCGTCGTCCGCGAAGGGCACCATGACGATCTCGGCGGCCATCGCCTCCTTGATCGGCTCCTCGCACGCCTCGTCGCCACACCACGGCGCCTTCACGTAGCCGCCGTGCTGCCCGAGCGTCCCGAGGATCTCCGCGCGGCTATCCGCCTCGCGGACCGCTCCGTCGAGGTTCTCCTCGGCGGCGGCGTAGAGCTTCGCGTACACCTCGTCGAGGTGGCTTCGGACGGTCTCCACGACCCCATTACGATCCTCGACGACGCTCTCGCCGTCGGGTCGGTGCACGAACGTCAGCTCCTCGTCGTCGACCTCGTGGGGGCCGATCTCGATCCGCAGGGGAACGCCGTGCAGCTCGTGTTCGTTGAACTTGAAGCCGGGATTGCGCTCGTCGCGGTCGTCGAGCTCGACGCGGACGCCGGCGTCCTCGAGGTCCGCGGTCACGTCCTCCGCGTACGCGAGGACGTCCGCCTTCGTGTCCTCCTGCCAGATGGGAACGACCACGACCTGTTCGGGGGCGACCGTCGGGGGCAACACGAGCCCCTGCTCGTCCGAGTGGGTCATGATCAACGCGCCGAGCGCGCGCCAAGAGAGCCCCCACGAGGTGGTGTGTGCGAGACGCTCCTCCTCGTCCTCGTCGACGAAGGTGATGTCGAACGCCTCCGCGAACGACTGCCCGAGGTGATGGGAGGTTCCCGCCTGCACCGACTTCCCGTCGGGCATCAGCGCCTCGACGGTCGTCGTCGTGTCCGCGCCGGGGAACTTGTCGTGGTCGGGCTTTTGACCGCGCAACACGGGGATCGCCAACAGGTCCTCGTAGACGGACTCGTACTGGTCGAGCCGGGTCAGCGTCTCCTCCCACGCGCCCTCCGAGGTCGCGTGCGCGGTGTGGCCCTCCTGCCAGAGGAACTCCTTCGTCCGGAAGAAGGGCTTCGTCTCCGTCGCCTCCCATCGGACGACCGAACACCACTGGTTCACGCGGAGGGGGAGATCGCGGTGGCTGCGAACCCACTGGCTGATGTACGGCGTGATGATCGACTCGGAGGTGGGCCGCACCGCGAGTCGCTCCTCCAGCTCCTTGGTGCCGGCCTCGGTCACCCACGCGACCTCGGGGTCGAACCCCTCGACGATGTCCTTCTCCCGTTCGAGGTACGACTCGGGGATGAAAAGGGGGAAGTAGGCGTTCTGCACCCCGGTCTCCTGGAACTTCGCGTCGAGGAACGACTGGAGGCGCTCCCAGACGGCGTACGCGCGCGGTCGCGTGACGATGAACCCGCTCATTCCCTCGGGACCGTAGTCGGCCAGCCCCGCCTTCCGCACGACTTCGGCGTACCACTCGCCGGTGTTGTGTGACTTGGACTCGGTGATCCCGAGCTCCTGGTCGGCGTCGGTCATTGTTCCACACAGGGCCCGTCGCGGGCTTAAAAGGTCCGAAGGCGCGTTGGCGCGTGACGGACGCTCACCGCAACGCGGCGAGCGCCTCGCGGACGCCGCGGCCCTCGTCGACGACGTCACGGCGGTAGTGCATGTACACCGCACCGAGTGGCGGCTGGATCACGTACGCGAGCGCGATGGGTAACACCGCGGTCTCGGGAACCGCGTCGGCGGCCACGACGATCGCGAGCGCGATGGAGAGGTTTCGCATGCTGGTCGCGTACACGAGCGCGACGCCCTGCGCGTCGCTCAGGAGGACCCGCCCGAGCGACGCGCCGACGACGAGCACGACCGCGTAAAAGACCACGAGCGGAACGACGACGAGCGCCGAACTCACGGGATCCGCGAGGACGCTCTCCGAGCGCATCGCCATCGCGATGAAGACGATGAGCATCACGCCGAGCGAGCTGAGCCCGCCGAAGGTCGGCTTGAGCCGCTTGAATCCCTCGGCGCCGTATCGACGGAGCAACGCCGTTCGTGTGAGCGTGCCGGCGATCATGGGTCCGACGACCACGATGGCGAGCTGGCGGTAGAGCGTCGTCGGGTCGAAGCCGACGCTCGCGGGGACGAGAAGCGAGAGATAGATCGGGAGGACGGCGACGGCGACGAGCAGGTTGACCGCCATGGCGACGAGCGCCGACTCGAGGTCGCCGTTCGCGAGGCCGGTCCAGGCGGCGGTCATCCCCGAGGTCGGGATCAGCGCGATGAAGTAGAGTCCGATCGCGTACGAGACGTCCCCGCCGAAGAAGAGACGCGCGAGCCCGACGGCGAGAAGCGGCGCGAAGCCGAAGTTGACGAGCAGACTCAGGCCGACCGGCCCGGCGTGATGGCGAACCTTCAGGACCTCCCTGACGTCGATGTTGATCATCATTGGGTAGACCATTAAAAACAAAACGGGCACGACGGCGGCCGACAACAGCCCCCGCGTCCCGTCGTCGATGACCTGACCGACCAGTAGACCGGCCACGAGAGACCCGATCACGACGGCGATCAGGTTCGATTTGATCCCGGTGAGTACCCGACGAATCATGTCCGTAATATTGTCTTTAATACACAATAGAGTTCCGGTGTGCGAGGGAGTGGATTCCCACTCGCCGGGAACCGGGTGCCGTATTATGGCGCTCGGACGGCAAGTCACCGATGAGAAGATGGTCGGGGAAGAGACTGCGATGGGCAACCAGGAGCGCGCAGGTGACCGATCCACGGATCGGCCGCGTGGATTCGAGCGGGCGTCCGACGACGGATCGGCCGCCGAAAAGGGTCGGAGACGGCGGTCGTCAAAGTCGGCCACGGACCGACGGAAGCAACGGTTTAAGGACCGAGGCGTGCGAGCCATACTGGAGGTCGAACGGGGTGGCTTCTGTCCGGTAGACGAGTTCGGGGGCAACGTGCTTGACGTCGAGATCCGGTATCAGCTGGGCCAGTGTATGGGGGAAGTCGAGCTTCGTGAGTGCGAGGAAGCGCACGCATCGACGGCACAGTTTTCGTCGCCGATCTGCGAACACTGTCCTGGAATCGTGTTCTCCCGGTACGGCTGTATTCCACGCTTCCTCGAGGTCGGCGACGGGTACTTTACCGTCGAGACGCGGTTGGAAGACGTGGAAACCCTCTCGACGCTGGTCGACGAGATCCGCCAGCGGTGTGAGCGCGTTACGGTCCGGTCACTCATCTCGAGCGGCTCCGACGACGGGACCGAATCCTGTTGTATCGACCTCTCCCCGCTGACGCCGAAGCAGCGAGAAGCCGTTTCGAAGGCGAAAAAGTACGGTCACTACGACCCGGGGTCGGACTCGTCGCTGAAAGACCTAGCGACGGAGATGGAGATATCCGCGTCCGCACTGTCACAGCGTCTCCAGCGAGCCGAGGCGAACATCATCGAACAGCTGGATTGCGAGTGCGACTGTTGGACGGATGCATAGCGAATACGGCGCGGAAACCCCCTTCAGGGGTGGGAGGAAGCGCGTAGGCTCCGTGTGATACCCCACCGACGACGACGGGGCCGACTCCTCAACGTCTTTGAGTCATCGAGCCCACGTATGATGTGTCGGGAAGCGGCGTACTGTCCCTGTGAAACCCAACGTGGACGGTGACGACACCGCACTTCTCCGCAACACCGTGGACGAGTTTCTGTGGGCCGCCAACTACGTGACGAGCCACGCGTTCGAGGGCGAATACGTCACGACGGGAAAGACCACGCTCCACGACGACACCGATGAGGCCGTGCGAGACGGCGGTACACGCTCAGACGATCGGCTGGATGTTCCACCGTTCTCAGCGTGTGACGCGAAGATGACGATTGGAAAGTGTCGCCCACCGCCGAATACGACGAAGAACAAGCCGGCAAGGAAACACCAAGCGGCGTTGACGTTGGCCACGACTACATCCTCGCTGCGACGCCAGACGATGCGAGTGCTGAGTCATTCCTCGTGAGCGGAAAGGAGTACAAGTTCGTACGACGGTACTACCGTTCCCTTCGTGATCCGCTACAGGAAGCGGGTGCGCTTTGGGCACGTAACCATGTGCAGGCGCCATCCACGCTCGTGGACCCGATGTGGCGCTTCAATATCAATCATCCGCCATTTTTGATGAAAAATCCTAATATATCTATCATTAGTTATCATACATTCACACATCGGACCACATATAAAACCTTCAGAGGTGAAGAGCGGTACCTATCGGAGACGCACGCGATGGTATGGATATGGGCAAGCCGGATCTGCCGCCGTCGAGGCTGAGTCGGGCCGACGCGGATGCCAGTCCGCTGGATCTCGTCGACGATCTGGAGGACGCTCCCGAGGACTGTCCGTACGACCAAGAGCTTGGTCGACGGATGGGGATCGACGCGATGCGCGTCGCCAACGGCGAGTTGGACGAACGGGAGTTCCACGAGAAATACGAGGACGAACTCGTCGCCGAGTTCGGTGACGACTACACTCCTGCCGAGGTGATCGAAGATGAGTAGCCGATCGGAAGGCGGACTGACGCGGCGTTCGCTGCTCAAGGCCGGCGCGGGTGCGGCAACGATGGCCGCATTGGGTGGCTGCGTATCCGATACGGCCGATCGGCTCGGCGTCGGCACGACGGACCGAACTTCGACGCCCGTTGCCGACGCCGACACTGCGTTCGGGAACTGCTGGATGTGCTGTCACAACTGCGCTCAGGAGGTGGCGGTAACCGACGACGGCACCGTCATCGACATTACGGGCGTCGATGGAAACCCGCGCGGGAGTGCCGGTTCCGGAACCGAGGGGACGCTGTGCCCGAAGGGCCTAGCCCAACTCGACAAAACCCACGACCCCGAGCGGATCAAACAGCCGTACATCCGCGTCGATGGCGAACTTCGGGAGGCAACCTGGGAGGAAGCCTTCGAGTACACCGCGGAGCGATTGGAGGAGTTCGACGACGATCACGGCGCGGAGACGTTCCTCGATGCCGGTAGCTGGGCCGAAACGCCGATCTTCCGGACCATCTGGCGCGACCTCTACGGCACGCCCGAGCGGATCGGCCGCGGCGTCCACGTCTGTGCGGGTCCGACGTTCGTTACCGGCGGGATGATGGGCGTCGGCGCCAACAACCGAATTCCTGACTATCAGAACTCGGAGTACCTCATCATGTGGGGCCGCAACCCGTTGGAGGCGTTTGCCGGCCAGTTCGAGGCCAAAGGCATCCTGAAGGCCATCGAGGAAAACGACGCGACGCTGGTCACCGTCGATCCGCAGTACACCGAGACCGCCGAGAAATCCGATGAGTGGCTCCCGATCAAGCCACGAACGGATGGCGCGCTCGCGTTGGCGATGGCTCACGTCATCATCCAGGAGGATCGCTACGACGCCGAGTTCGTCGAGAACCACACGTATGGCTTCGAGGCCTACCGTGAGGCCATCGAAGACAAAACGCCCGAGTGGGCCGCAGAGATCACTGAGATCGAGGCCGATAAAATTCGACGGATCGCTCGCGGCTTCGCGGAGGCAGCTCCACAGGCCGGCATCTCGATCTGGACCGGCACCGCCCAGTCGGGCAACGGCTGGAAAGCCTCACAGAACGTCACCGCGCTCAACGGGCTGGTCGGCAACATCGACCGCCCCGGCGGGCTGCGGCTCTGGAACGGGACGCCGATGGCCGACCCCTTCGAAGTCTGTGAGTGGACGCCCGACGATAAGGCGACCTCGGAGACGATTCAGGGCGTCGACCTGCCGAACAACGCCGAAGGCAAGCAGAAAGCCCTGCACAAATACGATGTGTACAACCAGTACCCGTTCCGGCACATCGAAGGGATTGCCCACAACCTCGTCCCCGAGATGGTCGAAAACGGCCACATCAACGGGATCTACTGCCACCACGACATGCCGCTGAAAGACGGCAACGCGGATGCGTGGATGGAGGCACTCGACGAGATGGATCTCGTCATC
The DNA here is from genome assembly GCA_964538415.1 of uncultured Halobellus sp. Lineage (GTDB taxonomy): Archaea > Halobacteriota > Halobacteria > Halobacteriales > Haloferacaceae > Halorubrum. Next base: position 34,195 of record CAZIFX010000010.1, on the reverse strand, counting down.
GCCGTGGATGCCTACTGGAACGGCGTGAGCCGCAACGCCGATGTGGTGTTTGCGGACGCGACCCAGCTCGAAAAAGACACCGTCGGCACCGGCTCGTGGAGCGCCTACAGCGAGCACCAGTGGATTGTCGGCGGCAAAGCCGCCACCGAACCACAGTTCAACACCAAACCCGACTGGGAGATCCTGACGGGGATCGCCGAGGCGATGGGTTGGGGCGAGTACTTCCCGTGGGAGAACCACGAGGAGTTCATCGACGACCAGCTCTCGGAAGTCGACCTCACGTTGGACGAACTCTGCAGCGGCGAGCAGAACTTCGAACTCGTCGGGGAGTACGGCTACGAGCAGTGGCGCGCCCAGGATGGGCCGGCGTTCCGGTTCGATCTCGATCAGGTCCCGCCGTTCGTCCAAGCCGCCGAGGAGGCGGGCATGGGAACGGCTCCCGAATGGCACCCGCCTGGAACGTACGGCGACGAACTCAGCGAGGAGTACCCGCTGGAGTTCTACGACATCCGGTCGGTGTTCTTCTCACACGGCAGCGACCAGGGCATCGACCGCATGCTCGATCAGTTCGCCCGTAAGAACGATCTCGCTGACGAGGACTACCGCGGCAACTACCTCCACATCAACCCGGCCGACGCCGACGAGCGAGGCATCGAGACGGGCGATATGGTGACAGTCGAATCGGCGACCGGGCGCGGCGAGCTCATGGCCCACGTCACTGAGCTGATCCGCCCCGGCTTCGTGACCAGCGAATACGGCTTCGGAGACGGCTCGGCCCAGCAGGACTACGAGGGAATGAACACGATGAAACTCCACGCCGAACAGATGGATCCGATCACGGGACAGCCGGACAGACACGTTGCGGTCGAGGTTCGGGGAGGTGTCTAAAATGGGTGAACAGTGGGCGTTCTACTTCAATACGGACAAATGCATCGGCTGTCACGCCTGCTCGGTGTCGTGTTCACAGCGACACGGTCGTGACTCGGATAGCGACGAGTGGCGAACGGTCAAAAACGTCACAACCGGGACGTTCCCCGATGTGAGTTCGCTGCCGATCTCGATGTCGTGTATGCACTGTGCGGACGCACCCTGTGAGAAGGTCTGTCCGTGCAACTCGATCAAAAAACGCGAGGAGGACGGCATCGTGACCGTCGACCGTGACAGCTGCATTGGCTGCCACTACTGTGCATGGGCCTGCCCGTACGGCGCACCTACGTATGACGACGGCGGAATCATGTCGAAATGCAACCTGTGTCTGGGTGAAGGCCCGGGCGGCGGCCACGGCATGCCGCCACGCGAGGAGCAGGAAGACGGCGGCTCGACGCCGGCGTGCGTTGACAACTGTGTGGGCGATGCGATCAAAGCCGGGCCAGTCAGCGAGTTGAAAGAACAGGCCTCGGAATCGGCGATGCGAGCGTTCACACGGGAACCAGCCAACATCATCGTCGAGGCGGACAGGGACGGGGACGACACGTTCCCATACGAGGCGTGATCGCTCATGATAGCAACTGGAATCTGGTGGCTCGATGCCGGACACTGGGACGTCTTCGTCGCCGTATACCTCTTCCTCGGAGGCGTCTCCGGGGGCGCATACGTCGCCGCATCGATAGCCGAAGCCGTCGCCGGCCGTAGCGAATGCCGAGGGTATGAGCACGTCAACCGTTGGGGTCTTCTAACCGCGTTCGTGGCCATCGCGGTCGGATCGATCACGCTGCTGTTGCACCTCTCCGGACCGCTCCTCCGGGCGTTCACCTTCCCGGTGAGCTTCACGAACTGGTCGTCTTGGATGGCGATCGGGACCTGGGTGATCGTCCTGTTCAGCCTCCTCGTGACCGTGCGGCTACTGTGGGCCACGTTCGGGGCGGAAGCGACTGCTGATCCCAGCGGGCTCCCCCGACGGCCGCTCGCGAAACTCGGCATCGAGGACCTGCTGGATCGGTTGGCCGACACGACTCGGCCCTCTGGCATGCTCGACGTGGGTGTCCGACTGGTCGGCTTCGGACTGGCGGTACTCGTCGTCGTCTACACCGGACTACTGTTGGGCGAGGTCGGATGGAACGTCCCGCTGTGGGATCCACGACTACTGCCGCTGTTGTTCTTAGCCAGTGCCGTATCGGCGGGAACGGCGACGGTGGTGCTGATCACGCAGTTGACCAGCGACATCGACACCCACCTTGTCCATCAGTTTAGCCTCTTCGACGACGCCGTGATCACCGTCGAAATCATTATCCTAGGTGTACTGTTGTACACGCTCGCGACCGGCGGTCTCGCGGCGACCGAAACGTACGCCACGTTAACTGGAACGTACGGATTCCTGCTATGGGTCGGCGTCATCGGACTCGGGCTCGTGGCGCCACTTACGATATCGGGCGCCCAGCAGGCCGTCGAGCTCGTTCGCGACGAAAACGTGCTGATGACCAAGCGGGTCTGCTCGATGAAGTTCGGGCTGGTCATCCTCGGTTCCATGCTGTTGCGGTTCCTTGTGGTCACCGCCGCGGTCAAACAGCCGATACTCGCGTAACCATGACGGACGCCCTCATCGACCTCTATGCGACGCTCGCAACGTGTTTCCAGCATCCCGACGACGACTTCATCGAGGCCGTCAAGGACGGCAGGCTCGCCGCGACGGTGGACGACCGTGCCGAGCGACTGGGACTGGACGGCGTCGAAACGCCACCCGACTTCGAGGGCTCGCCTCAGGAGGCATACCTCCGAGCGTTCGAGGCGTTCGACGGAGAGTACGCGCCGCCCGCGGAATCCGCCTACGAGGCGTGGTGGGACGGGGACAAACGTGGCATCCTGGCGGGGCCGCCGGCCAGCGATATGCAACGACGGTATGACGCGATCGACGCCGACGTGCCCGCAGCCTACCCGGCCGATCACGTCTCGCTGCTGTTGGAGTACGGAACGTTCCTCTTGGAGACCGGTAACATCGAGGAGTATGCTGCGTTCCATGACGAGCACTTCGATTGGGTGCCGGCGTTTCGCGAGCGCGTGGAGAAGACCTCCCGGTCTCCGTTTTATCAGTGGGCCGTGCAGACGCTGGATCAAACGGTATCACGCAAGCAGAGCGAGGAGCGACGATGACCGAACGTGCGCTCTCGAGTGACACGGACGACTCGAGCGAGAAGGATGCAGGCGTCCGAATGAGCCTCTCGGTTACCGACGCCGAGGCGGCCCGTGATCTGCTGGTCTGTCTCGGGGACAACGAGGGGATCTCCCTCTCCGTCGACTGCGTGGCTCGGGAGGGCTCCCCGCCGTGCGTGCTCACGATCGACGACCTGTCGGAACGGCAGCTCGACACGGCGGAGATTGCGGTGAAACGCGGGTACTACGAGAAACCGCGGGAGGCGTCGCTTGCGGACCTCGCCGAGGAGTTCGACGTCTCGAAGTCGGCGATCTCACAGCGACTCACCCAGGTCGAGCGAAAGCTGGTCCGCTCGCTCGTCGAGTCGTGTCGGTCGTCCGGATACGACGCCTCGGACGGCGGCTAACTCCCGTTCGCCGACGGGAACTCGGTCCGAACCGGCCCTCACTCCCTGATTCGCACGATCCCGTCCCGGAAGACGGCGTGGTTCGGCAGGACGTGTTCCTCCCCGTCGGTTTCGATCCGGGTGACGAACAGGTCGACCTCCTGAACGATCCCGCGCTGGCCGGCAACCTTCACCTCGTCGCCGATCCCGTACGGCTGCCGGAGCAGGAGGAAGATGCCGGCGGCGGCTGCCGCGAGGAGGTCCTTCGTCGCGAGCGCGACGAGCACGACGACCGCAAAGGCGTAGGCGGCAAGCAGGACGATCAACGCGAGCGTCTCCACGCCGATCTGGCCGAGCGCGATCAGCGCGGCCACGTAGACGACGCTGTATTTGACGATCGTCGGCAACACGCCGGTCTCGGGGAGCTTCACGCCGCGAAGCCGCTCGGCGACCAACAGCTCCGCCTTGTCGCCGACGACCACCCCGACGATGAGCACGAACAGCGCGACGAACAGCCGCGGAACGAAGGCGGCGACGTCGGACCAGAAGCGTTCGACGTACTCGACGTCGGCGACGGTGAGCGCGACGAAGACCGCGACGAAGACGATGAAGTACGTGGAGAGCTTCGCCACGATGGCGACCGTCGACGTGCCGAACTCGTGCGCCGTCCGCTCGAACGCCGTCCCCTCGATCGCCTCCGGTACGCCCGCACGAGAGAGAATACGTCGGCTCACTACGCCGACGAGGAACGCCATCACGAAGCCGAGAAGGAGCAGGAACAGGGCGAGCCAGATCCGGTCGGGGACCGCGTTCAGCAGATCGGAGGCGGTCCGTGCGGTTCCCGGAATACCGATCCCCGGAATACCGACCCCCGGGACGCCGATCCCCACCTCCGCCGCGGGAGGCGTCGGCGTCGAAAGCGGCGGCGTCGTCATGGTCAGTACTCCTCCGGATCGACCTCTAACACGAGCTCTCCGCGCTTGAACGCCCGAACGAGCCCGTCGGATTCCGAGAGCACGATGGCGGTCGCGTTGGTGTCACGGGTGATCGCGCCGCCGGCCATGTGGCGAGCGCCGAGCCCCTTCGGGATGTCGACGCCTTCCGCGGCCGGCTCGAGATAGCGATACGCGGAGACGATCTTGCCGGAGTCGGAGACGACGAAGGCGCCGTCGAGCCGCGAGAACTCCTTTAACATCACGTTGACGATCGGGTCGCCGACGTGGACGTGTGACTTCTCGAACGGGTTGTACGAGAGCGGTCGGGACTTGTTCATCACCTTGCCGGCATCGCCGACGACGAACAGGGCGCCCACCGGCTTTCCCTTCTGTCCCTTCTTGCCCAGCTCCATGGCGACCTCGAAGACGTCACGGATGACGCTCGGGTCGGCCCGGGAGTTGACGAAGAGGTCGTAGATCCCGGTGTGAATCGTCGGATCGACGGTTACCCGAACCACCGAGTCGATCGCGTCGCCGAAGACGGAGACGACACAGACCACCTCGTCTCCCTCGTCGACGAGGTCGGCGTCCATCGTTCCCTCGATGCCGAACCGGATCCGGTCGCGGACGTTCTCGAACGGAAGCGGCAGCTCGACGAAGGTCTCCGCGTCGACGTCGTTCTCGGAGGCGACCACGACGGTCGACGTGTCCTCCTCCACGAACCGGTCGTGAAAGGAGGCCGACGGCGAGAACAGCATCACTGCGTCGGCGTCGTCGACGAGGTCGGTGAGCTGGTCGGTGAGTGATCCCATCGATTACGACACCAACTCCCGGCGGACGTAAAGCCGTTGTGTCGCCGTCACACGCTCGTCTGACGAGGGCGGCGTGAACGAACCGATCCTGACGTCAGCTACCCACCCCTGCAGGGGTGGGCTTCCACGCCGTTGCCGGTGTGATCGATCCGGCGACGTCGACCCCGACGTGACCGAACTGACGACCCGGCCTCGACGTGACCCACCCGGCGACACCGACTTGTCCCTGCACGACGAGCGGTCCGTACGTCACGCGGTCCGGAGAAGATCACGAGCGTGGGGGTCGACGTGGGCACGACGACGACGCAGGTCACGGTGAGCCGGCTCCGCGTCTCCGCGCCGACCTACGACGGCGCGGCTGCCCCCGAGATCCGCGACCGAACCGTCGTCCACCGTGGCGACGTCCGCGCGACGCCGCTCGTCGACTCGGAAACCGTCGACGTCGACGCCGTCGCCGACGCGATCGACCGGCTCGACGGCACCGTCGTCGTCGTGACCGAACAGAACTGCGCGAACGCACTCGGCCAGTTGCTCGCGACGCGGACCGACGAGCCGTTCCTCGCGTTGGACGAGTTGCACCTCTCCGCGGACGTCCGTCTCGATGTCGGCGCGCCGCTGTCCGGCCGGGACGCCGTGCCAGTCGTGGTCAAGACGCTCGCGTTCGGGGGCTGAGGAACCGTCTCGTGTCCGGAGACCGAACGGAAATCGCACGGTTCGGAGACCGATGGGAGTCGCACAGCCCGGAACGGAACCGGAGCCACCACGCCGCTCACCGCACGATCCGGACCAGATCCCGTCGATAGACGACGGCCACCACGAGGAGGGTGGCGACCGTCGACACCGGGAGGACGGTGATCAGTCCCGCGACCCCCTCCCTGCCGAACCGGGAGGCGACGCCGACGGTTACCCACAGCGTCGAGAGGGCAGCGAGGACGAGCAGCCCGCCAGTGACTCGTCGGTCCTCGCGTCCGAACCCGCGACCGGCGGTCGCGTTGACGGCCGCGAGGAGGTGAAAGCCGAGCGCCAGCGGCCACGCCCGGATCGAGGCGGGAAGCACGCGGAAGGGGCGCGTCTGGTCGCCGAAGTACGACCACACCGGATAGAGGTGATAGCTCGTGTTTGAGTCCACCGACCCGGTGTTCACGAACCCCCACAGGCTGACGAGCGTGAGGTCGCCCGTCCCCGACGGGACGACCGTCATCGGCACGGCTAACAGCGCGAGGACCGCGACGACCGCCGGCACGGAGCTGACGCGACCGTTCGATCCCGAACCCTCGTCAGATCCCGCCTCGCCGACCGGTCCCACTCCCTCGTCCGATCCGGTCACCCCCTCGTTCGGCGGCACCTCCGACATACCGCCCTCTCGGAGGGCGGTCGGTTTATGTCGTTCGGCGGGCGTCAACGTTGATCCACCGGCCGTTTGGAACGTCGCCCCGAATCGTCCCGGATCGGTCGCGATCCGACCCATGATTTTCTACTTATATGACAGAAATCTATTTACGATCCGCCGGAGAATCATAATCGATCCGACAATGAGCTCATCGACGACGGCGGTACTCCCCGGAGACGGGTAGCGTGCCGCCCTTCAACCCGATCGGGGATGCGGGGCGGACCCTTCGGTCGCTTCTGCTTGAGGAGATGTCGACGTGGGGCGTCGGCGAGGAGCAGGTCGCGTTGACCTCTCCGGAGGGGTTCGAGCCCGACGAGGCAGGGCTCTCGATACACCTCTACCGGCTCGTCGAGAACGAACACCTGTCGAACCGCCCTCCGACGACCGGAGATCGCGCGGCCGACGCGTCGCTGGTCCTCGAGTTGAGCTATCTGGTCACGGCCCATCCACCGAGCGGGGAGACCGTCGACACCACCGAGACCCTCGAGCAACACCGCCTGTTGAGCAAGGCGATCCGAACGCTCGAGGAGTACGCCGTCGTGCGACCGCCGAACCTGCTCGGGGCGCTCGCGGACGGACCACCCATCCACGTGACGATGGACGCGGCGGACGACGCTCGCGTCATGGACGTCTGGGGGACGTTCAACGACACCCCGTACCTTCCCTCCATCTCGTATCGTGTGACCCCCGTGGTCATCGAGGCGGAACCGCTCGAGCCCGCGCCCCGCGTCGTCGAGACCACGATGGAGTACCTAGAGGGATCGAAGACGGGCGACCACGATGGCGGATCGGACGATCGCGCCACGGAGCAACCATGACTGCGGGGCAAGCCGCGAGCGACGGAGCACGATCATGAGCGACGGAGCACGATCATGAGCGACACGGAGCGACGGACGTTGGGAACGTTGACCACGCGACTCTCCCTGGCGGTGCAGCCGGTGGACGCCGCCACGGGGCTCCCACCACGCGGCCCGCTTCGGGTTCGGCTCGCCGACCGACCCGAGTCGCTCACGCGGACTCCGAGCGGCTTTCACGTGCTCACGGGTCTCCCGGCGGACGTCGAGGCGGTAACGGTGGTGGTTGAGGGGACATTGAGCTACCTCCGGGAACGGCGACGGATCGAGGATCCGCAGACGGTCGCCGACGAGCACGATCCGACCGCCGTCGTCGAACGGATCGAGCTCCTTCCGGCGCCCGCCTACCGGTTTCCCGCGGGTGCGACGCTCGTTCGCGGCGCCGTGACCGAGGATGGAGAACCGGTGCCGGACGCCGCGATCCGGCTGAAGACGAGCGAGATCGGAGAGCACGTCGACGAAGGAACCGGCCCCGTCTCGGGTGGTCGAGGTGGCCCCGGCGGTGGAAGCGGACCCGGTGGTGGGAGTGGGTCCAGTGGAGGTGGAAGCGGACCCGGCGGTGGCGGACCTGGCGCCCCCGGAGGCAACGGACCTGGCGCCCCCGGAGGCAACGGAACCGAGGGCGGGTCGGCGAACGGCAACGGCACCGGTTCCGAGCTACGGGCACGCGGTCGGTCGGACGGCCGAGGCGAGTACGTGCTGTGGTTCACGGGGATCGCCGCGAATCACGTCACTGACGGCGAGATCATCGTCGACGGCGATCCACCCACGATCGTCGCGGTACACCCCGACACGGGCGTCGAGTCGTCGGCTACGATCCCCGTGTCGGTGGGATCGACGCACACGCTGGACCTCGATCTCGCCGAGTGACGTTGAGAGCCCGTTTTCGGCCGAAATTTCTGAGAACCGGTATATGTCGCCGATAGATTTATAATGTGTCTGCATGCTTATAATGTGAGACGTATGAAGAATTTCTCAAAGCGACGATTCCGGGTGCTGCATGGCTGAATACCTCGCGCCCGGCGTCTACGTCGAGGAGGTGGAGCGTGGTGCCGCCCCGTTGGAGGGCGTGAGCACGAGTACCGCAGGGTTCCTCGGGCCGACGGAACGCGGGCCGACGACGCCCCGGCTGGTGACGAGCGCCTCGGATTTCCGACGGTGGTTCGGCGGCCACCTCGACGACTCGTTTCTGCCGACCGCCATCGAGGGCTTCTTCCGTAACGGCGGCAGCCGTTGCTTCCTGGGTCGCGTCTCGGAGACCGATGAGACCGCCGAGGCGACGCTGTCCGACGACGGATCCAACGGAACGGACGTCCTCACGCTGGAGGCGACGGGCCCCGGGTCGTGGGGTGAACGCGTCGTCGCGATCGTCTCGAACGCGTCGATGCACGGAAGCGACGAGGACCTCTTCCGGCTCACGGTCCGGTACTGGGCCGACGACGAGGACGCCGCCGACGCCGCGGCGGCGATGGATTCCACGGACACGACCGGCGTCGAGCTTCCGGAGCCGGACGTCGAGGAGGTGTACGACGACCTTTCGACGGAGAAACGAGCGGGCAACTACGTCGAGAACCAGGTGAACGGGACGTCCGCGCTGGTCGAGGTGAGCGTGGACGCCGGCGGCGACCGCCCCGCCAACCACGTCGACGCCGACGGGGGTCCGGAGGACCCGGTCTGGCTCTCGGGGACCTTCTCCGGGAGCGAGTCGGTCGACGCGACCGACTACGCCGGCGACGACCGAGATCCACCCGAGGAACGCACGGGCTTCAAGGGATTCAGGCTCGTGCCGGAGATATCCATCCTCTGCGTCCCGGACGCGACGGGCGACGACGCCCTGACCGAGGCCGTGATAGACCACTGTGAGGAGATGGACGACCGCTTCGGGATCCTGCAGGCGGATCGAACCGATTCGGACGTCGGGAGCCTCTCGCCGCCCGACGACACCGACATGGCGGCGTTCTACTACCCGTGGTTGAAGGCTCGGAACCCGGAGACGGGGCTGGTCGAGGAGGTGCCGCCGGGCGGACACGTCGCGGGGATCTACGCCCGCAGCGACGCGCGCCACGGCGTCCACAAGGCGCCGGCCAACGAGGTCGTCCGCGGCGCCGTCGACGTACAGCGACCGGTGACGAAGGGTGATCAGGAGGTGTTGAACCCCCGTGGCGTCAACTGCATCCGGAGCTTCCGTGGTCGCGGGATACGCGTCTGGGGGGCACGAACCGCGTCGAGCAACCCGCAGTGGCGATACGTCAACGTCCGCCGGCTCTTTCTGTTCCTTCGGGGTTCCATCGAACGAGGAACTCAATGGGTGGTCTTCGAGCCGAACAACGAGGAGCTGTGGGCACGCGTCAGACAGACGATCAGGAACTTCCTCACCGACGTCTGGGAGGACGGCGCGCTCATGGGTACGACCCCCGAGGAGGCGTTCTTCGTCAAATGCGACCGGACGACGATGACCCAAAGCGACATCGAGAACGGACGGCTCATCTGTGAGATCGGCGTCGCACCGACGCGACCCGCGGAGTTCGTGATCTTCCGCATCTCACAGTGGACGGGTGACGCGAACTGATCGGAGGACAAAGAGATGCCAGATAGACATGGACCCTACCGGAACGCCCGCTACCTGCTCGAGTTCGACGACCTGGTCAAGGCCGGATTCAGCAGTTGTACCATCCCCGAGAACTCGACGGAGGCCGTCGAGTATCGCGAGGGGACCGATCCGCCGACGATGCGGAAGCTGTGGGGGCTGAACGACTTCGGGACCCTCACGCTGGAGTCCGGCGTGACCGACGACTCGATCGAGCTCTTCGAGTGGCGACAGCAGGTCGAGCGCGGCAACCTCGACGAGGCCAGACAGAGCATCGCGGTCATCGTGCTCGACGAGGAGGGCAATCCCGGCCCGCGCTGGGAGTTCCGACGCGCCTGGCCGACTGCGTATGACGCGCCCGACCTGGACGCGAGCGGCTCCGAGGTGGCGATCGAGAGCTTGGAGATCGAACACGAGGGGATGGAACGGATCGCATGAGCGACGGCGTCCTCCAGACCGAGTTCGAGTTCACGCTCCCGCAGGGGTACGTCGACGACGACGGGAACCGACACCGCGAGGGCGTCATGCGGCTCGCCACGGCCGCCGACGAGATCAAGCCGCTCAAGGATCCCCGCGTGCAGAGCAACGGGGCCTACCTGACGGTCATCCTGTTGGCGCGCGTGATCACGCGGCTCGGCGACCTCGACGCCGTCTCGCCCCACGTCGTCGAGAACCTCTACGTCACCGACCTCGAACATCTTCAGGACCTCTATGAACGGATCAACGCCGGAGACCCGGATCGGATCGACACGGTCTGTCCGGCGTGTGACGAGCCCGTCTCGTTCGAGGTACATCCCGACGGGGAGGTGACGCTCCCGGCGGAGCCACGATGACCGGATATCCGACCGACCGGCTGTTCGAGGAGGTCGCCTACATCGCCTATCACTTCAACTGGGATCACGACACCATCCTCGAGATGCCCCACTGGGAGCGGCGGCGGTGGTGCGCGGAGATCAGTCGAATCAACGAGCGACTGAACGAGGCCGAGCGATGACGACCGGCGAGCGGACGGACCCGTATCTCGGGTTTCGATTCCACGTCGAACTCGAGGGGCTGATCGTGGGCGGGTTCTCGGAGGTGACCGGATTGGGCATCGAGCTCGAGACGGAAACGTACGAGGAGGGAGGCACGAACGGGTTCACGCACGTCCTCCCGACCCGGACGACCCACCCGAACGTGACGTTCGAACGTGGCGTGACCGACTCCAACGAGCTCTTCGAGTGGATGAACGGGGCTCGACGGGGCCCGCCGGATCGAAGGACCGGGATGATCTTCCTGCTCGATTCGACCGGCGTCCCCGTCCGCGGATGGCAGTTCCGCGACGGCTACCCGGTGCGTTGGAACGGGCCGGAGCTCGGGGCGGACCGGGGTGCCGTCGCGGTCGAACGGCTCGAGATCGTCCACCACGGACTCGACGCGTACTCCGTATGACCATGTCACGCGAGCCAGAGCCGACGTACGGGACCGGACGTGACCACCTCCGCGACGAGCTGGTTCGCGTCGACCTGTTGGTCCGTCGGTGGCTCTTCGGGGGGCCGACGGGTGGATCCGAAGGAGATGCGAACCGACGGGTTCCCACGGGCCTCTTCCTCTCCGACGGCGACGTCGACCGCCTCCTTCTCACCCGGTCGGATGCCCTCGCACGCGTTCGGTCGAAGTCGGGCGAGGGCGTGGCCGAGGAGTCGGATGCGGGACCGATCGGCCCCGGACCGGTCGAGTCGATCTCGCACGGATCGGCCCGAACGGAGTCGACGTCGCCGTCCTTGGAGGCGGTGACCCGCACGGTTCGACGGCGCGCGCACCGAAGCGTGGAGGTGGGCGTCGAGCTCCGGCTGTGCTCGTTGGCGGCCTCCCTCGATCTGACGCCGTTGGAGTTCGACGTGCTCGTCTGCGTGCTCGCGCCCGAGGTAGACCCCGTCTACGGCGCGGTGTACGGCTACCTCCGTGACGACCTGACCGCCACCCGGCCGACCGTCGACCTGATCGCCCGTCTGCTCGCCGGCGACGGCAGCGCCCGGCTCGCGTGTTACGACCCCTTCACTTCCCGGTCCGCCCTCGTCCGTGACGGCTTCGTGACCGTGGAGGGTCGAGGACCGCTTCCGGGCCGGACGGTTCGGGTCGCCGATCGCGTCGTCGCCCACCTTCTCGGCCATGACGCGGTCGCGGAGGAGATCGACGACGACGTCCTCGTTCGCGAGCCCGGGGAAGGGCGACTCGGAACGCTCGTGGATCCGGAACGGCGGGAGGCGATCGACGCTCTCGTTGACGCGATCCGCGATCGGTCCGCTCCGCGAGCGCCGGAGTGGATGGGGGTGGCCGGTGAATACGGAGAGATCGAGGCATGCGAGGAAAGTGACGACCTCGGGGGGAGCGACGACCTCGGGGAGAGCGACGGAAACGACCCAGCTGGGGGGGCGGATCCGGACGGCGTGCCGCCGTTCGCCGCATTCTTCGGACCGGACGAGCGAACCGCGGAGGCGGCCGTGGACCGTGTCGGCGCGCTCGCAGACCTGCCGATCGTTCGCTACGATATCGGCGCGCCGACGCCCGTGGACCACCGTGCGCGGATCGCGGCGGTTCGCCGCGAGGCGAGGCTTCGCGGAGCGCTCGTACACGTGATGGGGCTCGAAACCTTTGCCTCGACCGCACCCGCATCCGGCGAAACCACGTCGGTCGCGTCGACCGCGTCCGACGCGACGAGGACTTCCGAGCACGACCGCCGCAGGCGATCGTCCAAGGAGGCGCTGGGATGGCTGTTCGCCGAGTTGGATCGATTCCCCGGCCCCGTCGTCTGCTCCGGCGACGTCGACCTCGATCCGTCGGTCGCGTCGCGTCTCGACCGACATCGGTTCACGTCGACGTCGTTTCCCCGTCCGGACGTGACGCGACGTCGAGCCGCGTGGGAGTCCGTCGGGGACCTCCCGCCGGACGTCGACCCGGCCGCGCTCGCCGACGCGCACCGGTTGACCGTCGGCGAGATCGAGGACGCGGCGGCGGGCGCACGGGCGGCGGGCGACGGCTCGATGACCGCCGAGACGCTGCGGCTGGCGTGTCGCCGACGATCGCGCGGCAACCTCGGCGAGCTCGCACGGGAGATCGAACCGGCTTACGGCTGGGACGACGTGGTCCTGCCGGCGGATCGGTTGGCACACCTTCGGGAGGTCGCCGGCGCGATCCGACGGCGCGGCACCGTCTTCGAGGAGTGGGGCTTCGCCGACCGGTTCGGCCGCGGCAACGGAGTCACCGTGCTCCTCACGGGGAAACCGGGGACGGGGAAGACGATGGCGGCGGAGGTGATCGCGGCCGACGTTGGGCTCCCGCTGTACGGAATCGACCTCTCGGGTGTGTTGAGCAAGTACATCGGCGAGACGGAGCGAAACCTCGGTCGGGCGTTCGACGCGGCCGAGGAGGGCGACTGCATCCTCTTTTTCGACGAGGCGGACGCCCTCTTCGGAACCCGAACCGAGATCTCCGACGCACACGACCGATACGCCAACGTCGAGGTCGACTACCTCCTCCAGCGGCTGGAGGAGCACGACGGCTGCGTGATCCTCGCGAGCAATCTCAAGGAGAACATCGACGAGGCGTTCAGACGTCGGATCGACGCGGCCGTCTCGTTTCCGATGCCGGACGAGGCGGCGCGCCGGGAGATATGGAGCCGGATCTTCCCGGCCGAGACGCCGACGGACGGGATCGACCCGGCGTTTCTCGCGGGATTCGAACTCTCGGGCGGCTACATCAAGAACGTCGCGACGACGGCCGCCTTCCTGGCCGCCGCGGACGACGATCCCGTCGGGATGGGCCACCTCGTCCGCGCGCTCCGCCGGGAGTTCCAAAAGACCGGGAGGCTGTACGACGTCGAGTCGTTCGGACCGTATCGGGAGGCGTTCGAATGACGCGGAGGCGTCGGACCGGCGATCGGGAGGCGAACGATCACGCCTCGGGTCGCGGCTCGTCCGACTCCACGCGAACCACCCGCACGGAGCGTTCGGTGAGCGACCGCAGTTTCGATTCGTCAGCCGGACCTGTGACGGACGTCGAAACGGTCCTGCAACGCCGAATCGGAAATCAGGCACTCAACCGACTCTACGGCGAGGTACAACCGATCGAGGCCATCACGACGCGACCGACGGTTCGAACGAGCGCGGAGCGGGAGGCGGAACGGACGGCAGTCGAGGTGCGACGGGCTAGCGAAGTCGAGCGAGTGGCCAGAGACGGTTCCCGACGATCGGACACGGACCGAAGGGACCAAAACGCCGCCGGAACGAACGGTTCGAACGCAGACGGGCGGTCGTCGTCGGGTCGGTCATCGTCGGGTCGGTCATCGTTGAGTCGGTCGTCACCGGGTCGGTCATCGTTGAGTCGGTCGTCGCGAGGACCACGAGCCGAGAAAACCTCCCTTCCGGCCGGAGCGGGACGTCCGCTACCGGCGGCCGAACGTCGCCCCGTCGAGGACCACCTCGGCTACGACCTCTCCGACGTCCGGGTCCACACGGGGCCTGCGGCGGATCGTGCGGCCCGATCGATCGACGCCGAAGCGTACACCGTCGGCCGCGACGTCGTCTTCGCCGCGGGTCGATACCGCCCCGAAACGCGAGCCGGACGCACGCTCCTCGCACACGAGCTGACACACGTCGTTCAGCAGGCGGAGGGACGAGCGGTCGGCGTGCAACGACGGGCACGCTTCGACCGACGGGTGCGTTTCGATCCTCGCCGGATCGGCGACCGCGCGAACGACGTCGTTCCCGGTCCGGACGCGCGGATCGTCGAGACGCTCGTCCACGAGGAGACCTTTCATCGAGTGCTTGAATCCACGGGGGACCTCGACGCGGCGTTCGATCGTGCCTCGGCCGTCGTGGTCGGGTACGGTGAACGGCTGTTCCGGGTGCAGTCCCGACGGGGTGCCGTACGAGCACGAACCGCGTCCACTGCGGTCTCGTCCCCGAGCCAGGCGATCGGCGAGGCTCGACGGGACGGCTGGCGGGTCGCCACGGACGTGATCGAACCGATCCTCCGCGAGCGCGAGATCGAGGCGATGGACGAAACCCGGCACACGGTTTTGGATCTCCGAACGGGTGAGCAGCATCCGGTCAAGCGATGGCACGGCCCGGACGGCGTGCGATCGCTCGTCGTGCCGGATCTCGAGGAGCGCCACGACCGCCTCGATACGCTCGGGTACCGCGACGTGGATCGCCTCGCCGCGGATCTGGGTGGACGGTATCAACTCGTCGACCCGGCGAGCGTTGAGCCGACGGAGTACATCGCCGTCGACTACGGCGGCGACGGGAACCGGTATCCGGTCTGGAACCTCGGTAATCGATACGTGGTTTCGTACGTCGCACCCGGCCGACACGGAGCGATCGATCTCGTCCGGGCGGCGACGACGACGGACGCACTCCGATCGCGACTGGCCGGGACCGGACTGACGCTCGTCCGCACGAGCGATCTCGGCAGTCCGACCTCGGCGCGAGTCACCCGACACGGCGAGACGTACGAGGTTCGAGCCGCCGGCGGCGGGTACGTCGTCGACATGGGCGCTGACGGCGTCTTCGAGACGACGGAGCGAGATCCCGTCGAGCTCGTTCATCGCCTGCCGCGAGGCGTCCGCGTGATCGACGAGAACGGACTGCAGCACCGACAGGAGGCGGGGGGAATCGCCGCCGTCCCGACCGGCCTCGAGGCACCCTCCGGAGGGAACGGATTCGCCGGTGCCGTGAGCCTGCGTTCACCCATGGCCACCGCCATGTGGGGGCGTCCACGCGCCGACGCCGTCCCGGAGACCCCGTTACGCATGCCCGACCCCGACGACCCTCGGGAGCGGTCCGTGAGGATCGTCTCCCACGACGGGGAACGTGAACGGGTCTCGTTGCTCGCCGCCGCGTCGATGCGAGAAACGTGGTATCAGGACGTCATGCAGGCATACACGGCACTCGGACGCCTCCGTGACGCCTATGCGGAGTACCTACGACGCGAGTATTCGGTCGGCGAACGGCTCACGCTGAGCCGATTCGGTCGAGCAGCGGTCGCGACGATCTCCGAGGGGCTCGGCGGAGCGTCGTTCGATGCGTCGCTGCTTCACCGAGCGTCGGAGCACTTCGGGAACGCGCTGCTGGCGCTCACCGAATATCCGCTCGATTTCGCGTACATCGCCGACGAATTCATCGAGGGACAGCGCCTGTTACCCCGGATCGAGGCGGAATGGAATCGGTTCCGCTCCGACGCCATCGGGGGAGCCGAAACGGCCATTGCCGCGCTCGAAGGCGTGCAGGACGCCTCGAAATACGTCATCGAAACCGCCGCAAAGGCGAAGTTCGGGCCGGTCGGTGCGGAGGTCGTCGGCGCGTTGTATGAGCACCTCGCGCTCGAATCCGCGACCGAGTGGGCGATGACGGGACGCGCCCCCGACTGGGGACGCCACCTCGGAAACGTCGTCGTCGACGCGGTAAAGGGGATCATCATCGGCAAGCTGAAGCGCGGCATGACCGGCCGCGTCGAGGCCTTCCTCGGGAAGCCCAACGTGGCCGACCTCCCGCCGGAGTTCGCTCGCGTGCTCGAGGCCGACTGGAACGGAGTCAAAAGCGGCGTGGCGACGGTGATCACCGAGTATCTCGAGACTGCGGTGGACAAGCTGGCCACGGAGACGTTCGCCGCGTTCGAGACGACGTCGCTCGAAGAACTCACGCTGCGCGGCTTCTTCGACCGATTGTACGACGCGCTCGCCGGAACGTTGCGCGAGACGTTCACGGTCGAGACGTTCTTTTCGGCCGTGATGGGCGTGATCGACGATCGATCCGGCGACATGGGTCTTCGGATCGATGCCGAACGGAGCTGGCGGGACCTGGACGTCCCGGTCGACGTCACGTCCGAACTCGCCGAGGGCGACGAGCTGGCGTCCTTCGTGACCATGGTGAAGCAACTCTTGGAGCCGCTCGTCGGCAGGGTGCCCCGTCTCCTGGCGTCATGACCCACGAAGCGACCGCGTACGACGCGTGTCGGCCGGGGAAACGGTTATATGATATCACCGAGTTGAGGTCACGATCATGAATCGTTATCATTCCCCATGCTTTTTCGAGGTGCGTGAGCGGTGACGGCCGACGGCGCGTCGATCGGAGATGCCAGCGATTCGGCCGACGGAAACGACGCATCACGGGGTGAGCTGCCGCGAGTCGTCCGCGACGTTCGAACGCTCACGGCTTCCTTCGAGACGTCCACGTTCCCGTCGAACCGTCGAGGCGGAGGTCAGTTCACGGGAGTGCTCGGCCTTGAGCCGTGGCACCCGTCGTGGCCGCAGCCGGCGCTCTCGTTCCTCCGATCGGCGCCCCGGATCCTCGAAGCGGTGGTTGGATCGCCGGAGAGTCCCCAAACCGACGGGGCGGATGACGGGGGTGAGGTGCTTTCGCATTCCGTCGTCTCGACCGACCGACCGACCGCCCACGACGACGGGGGCGGTACCACGGGAAACCATGGAGCAGGGACCGAGCAAGCGGGGGCCGATGACGACGACGAACCGGCGCGAGTCCGGGACCTCATCCGTGCGAAACCAGTCGGGACGAGCGGAGCGACCGACGAGCCGTCAGTCAGCGGCCCCTCGGCAACGGGCGGGAGACGAGATGACCGAGCTGCCGACCACGGTCGAACGGAGCGGCGTTCGGACCACGTCGACGGTCCGACGCTCCGATCGGCCACGTCGTCCGCCGTTCCGTCCGTCTCGCCGGCCGACCCGTCGACGAGAGCCGGCGAGCGGCATCGGACGGGGATGCATCGCGACCGATCCGGTCACTCACGTGGCGACGGACGTTCGGACGGCGCCGACCTGACCGGCCCCGCTGACACGCCCGACGTCGCCGGTACGGACGTTCGATCTCCCCCATCTGCGACGTCGAGCTTCGGCGACGATCGGTCGCCGCGCGTGGAAGCCGCCGTCACGGGTCGTGTCGATCGTTCGAAAGTTCCCGAACGCGACCCGCCGCCGATGACGCCGCTACGCGTCGGACGCCGGTCAGCCCCCTCCGGCCCGTCACGGGAGGCGTCGGCGGCCGGAAGGGCACGCACGTCACCCCCCATGGGTGGAACGCACGAGGGAGGGACCCACGGAATCGATGCCTTCGGCGACGCGGCGTCCGGTGGGCGATCCGCGGGAGGTGACGGGTCCGTCGGATCGACCACCCGGCCGGACTCGCCGTCCGCTTCCGAGTGGGGCGGTCGCACACTGGCCGAACGCGTCGACGTCGACCGCCTCGCGGATCGGCTGACTGACGTCTTCGAACGAAACGCCCGCGTCGAGCGGGAGCGGCGGGGTCGATGAGCGCCTCCGGCGCCGGCGGCGCGATGGACGACCTCCGCATCACCGTCCTCGACGCGAACCTCGATCCCGAGGCGGAAGGCGGACTCACGGCGCAGTTTAACCCCGGCGAGTTCACCGTCGAAAAACGGGTCACCTACGCCGAACGCGAGATTCCCGGCCTCGACGCCCCCATCCAGCAGTTCGCCAACGGCGGCGCGGAGACGCTCTCCGTCGAGCTCCTCTTCGACGTCTACGGGAACCGCGGCGACGAGGAGCCGGACGACGTTCGGGAGCTGACCGACCGGATCAACCGGCTGCTGCTGGTCGACGGGGACCGTCACGCGCCGCCCGTCGTCAGACTCGCGTGGGGAACGATCACGTTCACCGCGGTCGTCGAACGCTCGAACACCACGTTCACGCTGTTCGCGAGCGACGGCGTCCCCGTCCGCGCACGGGTCGACCTCACCTTTCGCGAGTACACGCCCCCCGAAAAGCAGTTGCGGGGCACGCCGAGACACTCCGCGGATCGCAGAAGCGTGCGAACGGTGCGGGAGGGCGACACCCTCCCGGGGATCGCCGCCGCCGAGTACGGTCGACCCGGCGAGTGGCGGCTCATCGCGGAGGCGAACGGAGTCGACGATCCGCGACGTCTCACGCCCGGCGAGGAGCTGGTGATCCCGGTGCTGGAGCGGACATGACGCTCGAGACGCTCGCCGAGGTCGGCCACGACTTCAGCGTCCCGCGGTTCGCCGTCGAGGTCGGCAGGACGACCTTCGACGAGACGTCGGGACTGTTCAGCGAGGTGTCCGTCGATCGAACGATCGACGGTGCCGATCGGTTCTCGTTGACGATCGCGGCCCGCTTCGACCACGAGGACGGCCGGTTCGTCGGGGTCGACTGGGAGACGTTCGCGGTCGGCGAGTCCGTCGAGATCGCCGTCGGCTATGGGGCGACGCTCAGCCGCGTGCTCACGGGGGCCGTCACCGAGCAGTCGACGGAGTTCCCGGCCGGCGGTGCGCCCACGATCACGGTCAGCGGCTACGGACGCTATCACGAACTCACCGGCGACGTCACCGCCGAACAGTGGACCGAGACGACGGACGGGGAGATCGTTGAGGCGATCGCGGCGGCGCACGGCTTCGAGCCGACCGTCGACGACACGGCGGTCGAACACGACGTCATCGAGGTCGAGCACGACTCGGATGCCGCGTTCATCGAGACGAAACTCGTCGAACGAAACGACGACGGTACCGGCCCGTTCGAGGCGTTCGCGCGGCTCGACGAGCTCGTGTTCCGCGCTCCCAGGGACGCGAGCGACCCTTCGGTCGAGCTACGGTACGGCGAATCGTTGGGGTCGTTCTCGCCGGAGCTCACCGAGGCCCGTACCCCCGAGCGGGTCGAGGTTCGGGACTGGGACCCGCGACGGAAGCGAGGGATCGTCGGCGTCGCCGAGCGCGAGGACGGGTCCGGAACGCGAGTGGTCAGGCGACCGGTGGACTCGACGGCGGAGGCGGATCGGATCGCCGAGGCGATCATGGGACGGGCGGAACACGACCGGCTCACCGGCACGGGCCGGACCGTCGGGCTCCCGGAGATCGAGATCGGCGAGCCGATCGAGCTGTCCGGGATCGGGCGGTTCTCGGGAACGTATTACCTCGAGACCGTCACGCATACGCTCGGCAGCGACGGCTACACGACGTCGTTCACCGTCCGCGAGGCGGTAAAAGGGGTGTTCCGATGAGCGCGCCGCGCGGCGGCCTCCACGGCGTCCACGTCGCGATCGTCAGGGATAACGGGGATCCTGAGGGGCTCGGCCGGGTCAGACTCGAGTACCCGTGGCGGGAGTCGTCCGCGCCGAGCGGCTGGGCACGGATCGCCGTACCGATGGCCGGCCCCGATCGCGGCACGTATTTCCTGCCGGAGCCGGGCGACGAGGTGCTCGTCGCCTTCGCCGGCGCCGACCTCGATCACCCCTACGTCGTCGGCGCGCTCTGGAACGGCGAGGACGCCCCGCCCGAGACGAACCGCGACGGCGGGAACGACCGCCGCGGGATCGCCTCGCGGAACGGCCACCGACTGACCTTCGACGACGGGGACGACGGCGGCCGCATCGTCGTCGAAACGGCGGCCGGAAGCCGGATCGAGCTCGACGACGGCGGCGGAGAGACGATAACCGTCGAGAACGCCGGGGGCAACCGGATCGAGCTCGACGGCACGACGAACGACCTCTCGATATCGAGCGACGGGACGGTCTCCATCGACGCGACGAACGTCGAGATCTCCAGCCGAGGGAACCTCGACGTCGACGCCGGCGGGGTCCTCTCGTTGAACGGTGCGATCATCAAACTCAACTGATACGACATTCACACCCATGCCACCAGCAGCACGCACGACCGACCCGACCGCCCACGGAACGCCCCTCTCCGGGCCGGGAAGCCCGGACGTTCTGATCGGCGGACTGCCGGCGTACCGCGCGGGGATCGACTTTCACACCTGTCCGATGACCACCGGGACCGCCCCACACGTCGGCGGCGTCGTGCAGGGCGGGAGCGGAACCGTCCTCATCAACGGCGTGCCGGCCGTCAGACAGGGGGATGCCGTCGTCGAGAGCGGACCGCCGAACGCCGTCGTGGGCGGCGACCCCACGGTGATCATCGGGTGATCGAGCGATGAGCGACTTCCTCGGGCGCGGCTGGTCGTTTCCCGTCGGCGTCGACGCGAGCGGCGACGTCGACCTCGTCGAGGGCGAGGCCGACGTCAAACAGGCGATCCGACTGATCCTGTCGACGACCCCCGGCGAACGAATCATGCGCCCCCGATTCGGCTGCGGTATCCACGCCTACGCCTTCGAGACGGTCGACACGACGACGCTGTCGCTGATCGAGGAGGACGTCCGTGACGCGTTGACCGAGTGGGAGCCGCGGATCGAGCTACGGTCGGTCGACGCCGAGTTGACCGACGCGGCCGACGGACGCCTGGAGGTCGCCATCGACTACCGGGTCCGCCGAACCAACGTCGAGGGGAGCCTGGTGTACCCCTTTTATCTCGGAGGTGCCGAGTGAGCGACCCGCCGGTCCTCGACGGACGTGACGCCGCGGACCTCCGGAGACGGCTCGAATCGCTCGCGCAGTACTATCCGGACGGATGGGACCCCGACTCGGCTGACGCGGGCACCGCGCTGGCGGCGCTGTTCGGCGAGATGGCGGGCGGGCTGACGGCGCGCGTGGATCGGGCGCCGTATAAACACCGCGTCGCGTTCCTCGACGCGCTCGGGTTCGACCGTCGACCGCCACAGCCCGCAACCGTTCCGGTCGCGTTTACCGTCGACCCGAACGTTTCCGGAAACGTCGACATCGCCGGCGGGACCGTAGTGGAGGCGACGGGCGACGGCGTCCGGTTCCGGATCGACGAGGCGGACGCCTTCGAGGCCACGCCGTCCCGGCTGACCCACCTCTTCGGCGTCGATCCGGACGGGGACCGGCTTGTCGATCACGGCGCGGTGGTCGAGCACGGCGCGACGACCGATCGCGGCTCGGCAGCCGATCACGGCGCGGCGACCGATGGCCGATCGGCGAGGCCGTTCGAGGGCCCCGACGTCGGCAGCAACGAACTGTACGTCGGCCATCCGCAGCGGCTGGCCGTTTCCGGCGGCGAAACGGTGATGCTCCGGATCGAGGGCGACGTCGATCCGACCGACCTCGTCTGGGAGTACTTCGGGACGTCCGCGGCGGACCACGACCCAGCGTGGCACCGGATCGAGGAGGTCATCAGTGGGGACGGGACGCAGGTCTCGCTGGTTCTCGACGGGTCGGTGGACGAGACCACGGTCGACGGGGTCGAGAACGCGTGGATCCGCTGTCGCCTTCCGAAGGCGGGACGCGGCCGCGATCGGTTCGACGTCACGGTCGAGTCGCTCTCGATCGTGCGACGTTCACACGCGGCGACCGTCGACGGGGCGTACGCCAACGACGTTCCGCAGCCGATCGACGGCGACGAGATCGTCCCCTTCGGCGAGGTCCCACAGCGACGAGACGCCTTCCACCTCGCCAGCGCCGACGCGTTCGGGAAGGCCGGTGCGACCGTCGACGTCACGTTCAACGGCGTCGAGGCGAACCGTCCGGCGAGTCTCGGCTCGGACCCTCGGCTCTCCTGGGAGTACTTCGACGGTTCCGCGTGGCGTCGTCTCGCCGTCCGAGTCCCGAGCAACGCGTACGACGAGCACGACCTCTTTCACCGAAGCGTCAGGGGTTCGAGGGACCGAACCGTCAGATTCGAGATCCCCGAGGACGCCGAGCAGACGAGCGTGGCCGGCCGGAATGGCGTCTGGATCCGGGCGCGACTCGTCGCCGGCGAGTACGTCGACGTGCGGTACGTCCACGGCGGCGGCGAGAGCGAGCGCCGGATCGACGGGACCGCCCCGCGGTTCGACGACCTCTCCGTGACGCACGCCTACGGCGACGACGAGCGGCCGACGCACCTGATCGCCCGGAACGCGCGTGAGTACGGGGAGAATCTGGCCGGGGTGGACGGACCGATACGACCGTTCAAGCCGCTTCCCGACGCGTCACAGACGCTCTACTTCGGCTTCGACCGGCGGCTTGCGGGTGGACCGATGGCACTCTACGCCGACCTCGCCGACCGGGAGTACCCGGGCGGGTTCGACACGCGCCTCCGCTGGGAGTACTGTGTGGACCCCGGCGCCGACGAGTGGAGGCGACTCCCCAACCGGGACGGGACCGAAGGATTCACCCGGTCGGGCCGGATCTCGCCGTCGTTTCCGGAACCCACGGTGGCGTTCGGCCGGTTCGGCGTGACTGCACACTGGATACGTGCCCGGGTGCGGGGGGACGCCTTCGAGATCGGTGACGGTCCGGAGGGGCGATCCCCCACCTCCGTGGACCGGACCGGAACGTCGTCGGGAGCGGTCCCCGCCGCGGTCGACGCGACCCGAGCGACCGGCACGTCCACGAGGGAGGGCCCGGGGACGAGGGCGTTCCTCCCGGCGACGACCGCGACCACCGATGGGCTCACGCCGTGTGAATCCAGTTTGGAGACGGCTCCCGGCGGAACTGCGGTCGACCGGTCCCCGCCGCGGATCGACGGGATCCACGTGAACGCGACGATCGCCACGAACGTCGACGTGGTCGACTCCGAGATCATCGGATCGAGCGACGGCTCGCCGTCGCTTTCGGTGACGATCGCCGACGCACCCCTCCTCGACGTCGAGGTGTGGATCGACGAGTCGGCCACGCTTTCGGCTCACGAGCGGGAGCGGCTGGCGGCGGACCGTCCGAGCGATCTCGAGGTCGACGGTCGCTCCGACGGGAGCGTCCGTGCGGCGTGGGTCCGATGGAGCGAGGTCACCGATCTCACCGCCGTGGACGGCGACGTTCGAGCGTACGTGGTCGACCGGATCGACGGGGAGATAACCTTCGGAGACGGGTCGTGCGGCCGCATTCCGCCGCGCGGCCGGGACAACCTGCGGGCGAGCTACCGCGTCGGCGGCGGCAGCGACGGGAACGTCGAGCCCGGCGCGATCGGCGACCTCGTGACGGACGTCGCCCACGTCGAGGAGGTCACGAATCCGGTCGGCGGCGGTGGCGGCGCGGACGCGGAGTCGACCGACGCGGTACTCGACCGGGCGCCGCGTGAGCTTCGGGACCGCGATCGAGCGACGACCGCGGCGGACTACGAGCGCGTCGCCGCCGATGCCGCCCGCGAGCTGGCCGCGGTTCGCTGTCTCCGCGGGTTGAACCCGGACGGGGAACGCGAGCCCGGCTGGGTAACGCTGCTCATCGTGCCGAACGAACGGCGGGAGACGCCTCGACCGAGCACGGCGCTCGCCCGCGCAGTCGAACGAGCGGTCGGCGAGCGTGCCCCGTTGCATCTCGTCGCGAACGGCCGGATCGTCGTTCGCGGCCCGACGTACGTCCCCGTCGGAACCGACGCGACGGTCGTCGCCGAGGCGGGAGCCCGGCTTGGCGAACTGGAAGGTCGGATCGAGGAACGACTCGCCGGGCTGTTGCACCCGCTTTCGGGCAACGACGGCGACGGCTGGACCTTCGGCGAGCTGCCGACGGTCACGTCCGTCATCACCGCCATCGAGGCCGAGCCGGGCGTCGACCACGTCCCGTCCCTTCGGATCCACTACGGCGGAGCCCGTGGCCGCGAGACGATCACGAAAGGGGAGACGCCGCCGACCGTGTCGCCGGACGTGCTCGTCCGGAGCGGAACGCACGAAATCGCGGTGCGTCCGCGATCGCGGAGCCGATCGGAGGGGATCTGAGATGGGACTCGAGATCCCCTCGCTCGACGACCGAACCTACGAGGAACTCCGCGAGGCCGCGGTGAAACGGATCCCGGTGCACGCACCGGAGTGGACCGACCACAACGCCCACGATCCGGGGATCACGATCCTTGAGCTGCTGGCGTGGCTGGTCGAGCGTGACGGCTACCGCCTCGACCGGATCACGGACGACCACCGACGACGCTATCTCGCGCTCGTCGGCGTGACGCCCCGGCCGCCGACGCCGGCCTCCGTCGACCTCGTGGTGCCGGCCGACGCCGGTCCCATCGACGCGACCGGCGACGCCCGGGCGTTTCCCGCGCGGACGCCGGTGGTCGCCGAGACGCCGGATCGGGAGGTCGTCCCGTTCGAGACGGCCGCGGACGTCACGCTCACGCCGGCGACGCTCGACGCGGTGGTCTCCGTCGCCGGGAACGGGCGAACGGACCATACGGCTGCGAACGACCGTGACGGCCGGTCGTTTCACCCCTTCGGCGCCGACGCGGCGCCCGGAAACGTCCTCAATCTCGGCTTCGACGCCGATCCCTTCGCCGGCGCCGACCGGCTCGACCTGACGGTCGCGTTCGACGAGGAGGGGCTTCCGGACGCGGCGGGCCACCCCGACGACCCGGAACGGTTCGTCCCCTCCGTCGAGGTGGCGTGGGAGCGGCTCGTCGATCCCGAACGCTGGTGGGCCGACGACGCGTGGGAGCCGGTCGAAACGGTTCGTGACGAAACGAACGCCTTCCACGTGGGCGGGCGGGTCGTTCTCTCGCCGGCCGAGGAACCGAGTGACGAGACCATCCCGACGCCGGTTGCAGACGGCGTTCTCGGTCGGAGCGATCCCCTCGCCTGGATCCGTGCGGTGGCGCGACCGCGAACGAGGGACGATCCGGGTCGAGAACGCGATCGGTCGGGGGCGAGCGCCTCCGGACGGACGCTGCGCTACGACCTGCCACCGAGGTTCGTGGCGATCCGAACCAACGTCGTGCCGGCGACGCAGCGCGAGCGGGCGGCGGACGTCGCGCTCGAACGGGTCGACGACGATGGGGACCGACCCGCCCAGCCGCCGACGGAGACGAGCGGGCGTCGATCGGAACGGTTCGCGTTCCCGAAGGAACCGGTCGAGTCCGCGACGATCGTCGTCGGCGGGGAGCGCTGGGAGATCGTCGGGGACTTCGCCGCCTCCGGACCGGCTGACGAACACGTCGTGCTCGACCACGAGGCGGGCGAGATCGTCTTCGGCGACGGGCGCCACGGAACGATCCCCGAGCCGGAGCGACCGGTCCGTGCGGCGACGGTGGTGTACGGCGGAGGGACACGGGGGAACGTTCCCGACGGAACGCGATGGTGGGTCGAAGGTGAGGACGCGACGATCGAGGCCACCCCGATCGCACGGGCGACTGGCGGCGAGGCCGCCGAGACGATCCCGGAGGCACTCGAGCGGGCACGGAATCGGCGGAGGACGAGACATCGAGCCGTCACCCGTGCCGATTACCGGGCGATCGGTGCCCGAACGCCGGGCGTCCGGGTCGGCCGGATCGAGCCGATCGTCGGGGACGGAGCGATCGCTTCCGACACAGCCACCGGAACCGACGTGGCGAACGCGGTGAC
Organism: uncultured Halobellus sp.; assembly: GCA_964538415.1. Classification (GTDB taxonomy): domain Archaea; phylum Halobacteriota; class Halobacteria; order Halobacteriales; family Haloferacaceae; genus Halorubrum. The sequence goes on along the minus strand of CAZIFX010000010.1, from coordinate 7,960 downwards.
GGTCGTCGCCGTCCCGTACGGGCCATCGGGGCGGCGCCCGGTCCCGACCCCGGGATTCCTCGACGCCGTGGAACATCAGCTGTGTACCCACTCGCTGCTGACGGACCGCGTTCGGGTCGTGCCGCCGACGTACGTGGGGGTACGGATCCGAACGACGCTCAGGGTCGCGTCGGGCGCGACCGAACACGAGACGAGAGCGGCCGCGACCGACCGTCTCACCTCGTACGTCGACCCGCTGACCGGATTCGACGGCGAGGGCTGGCCGTTCGATCGACCGGTCCACCGTTCCGACCTCTTCGAGGTCCTCGGCCGACTCCCGTCGGTCGGTGACGTCGTCGACGTGACCGTGACCGTGAGCGACGAGGGCGACCTGGAGGCCGACCCGACGACGGTTCCGTACCTCTCGTCGGTCTCGGTCGAGTTTCGGGAGGAGCCTCGCACCTGTGGGAGGGGGGTCTGAATGGAGTTCGCTCATCGCCGAACGGAGGGCGCTGACGGCTGGCGGGCGTGGGAGCTGGAGAACGTCGACCTCGACGGCGGGCGAGTCCACGTCGCGGAGGCCGCGTTCCCGAACTACCGCTCGCTCGAGCGGGTCGATCGACCGCAGGCCGCGCCGGACGGCTTCGTCGACGTCGCGCTGGACGCCTGCGGGGAGGCGTTCCTGCTCGGCGCGAACGGCGGGATCTACCGTTTGGCGCCGAGCGCCGCCCGCGACGGGATCGTGCGATTGGATTGCCCGACGAGCGGGACGGACGACCCCCGAGCCATCGGCGTCACCCGGGACACGATCCTCGTCGCCGACGGAGATCCCGGGCGGGTGCTGGCGTACGCACGACACGCGCCCGGGCTCAGGTGGATCGCGGAGACGGAGGTTCACGATCCGGTCGCACTTCTCCGGATCGACGGCGACGTGGCTCTGCTGGACCGCGGCCCGAACGTCGGCGCGGGAACGCTCGGGCGGCTTGGATCGGACGGGACGATGACGCCGCTCGTCACCGACCTCGTCGAGCCGACGGACGCGGACGTCGACGCCGACGGCAACGTGTGGATCCTGGAGCCGTACGGGTGGAACGACGCCGAGAGACACGTCGTTCGCACGATGCCGGCGCGATCGCTGACCGTCCCGCCGGTGCCGGGCGTCGGAACCGTCCGGATCCCCCCTGCGGGGTTCCGCGTCGTCGAGACGGGCGAGCCCGTCGCGCCGACGGCGCTGGCGACGGGCGCGGCGAACGAACTCCTCGTCGGGGCCGACCGCCCCGGCCGTGACGGATCGGCCGTCCTCGGGTACCGACCCGAACGTGCCGGCTTCGAGCGTCACGCGGAGATCCCCGAGGGCTGCGTCGCGCTCGCGGCGGATCGGTCCGCCGATCGCCCCCGCCTCTACCTGCTCGACGGAGGCGGGGACCTCCACGTCGCGACCGGGGTGACGGAGCGTGAGCAGTCCGGTCCCGGTAGCGCCCATCGTGGACGCGTTCGCCGCCGCTTCGACGCCGGTGCACGCGACACCCAATGGCACCGGATCCGGCCGACGTTCGACCGTGCCTCCCGAGACACGCACGTCACGCTCCGATACGCGGCGACGAACGCGGCCGATCCCGAACGGCTCTCGGTCGATCGCGCGTCCATCCCGACGGATCTCACCGCCGTGACGGGGATCGGGCCGCGGAAGGCCTGGCGGCTCCGTCGATCGGGCGTCAGGGACCTCGCCGCGCTCGCCGAGAGCGACCCGGAGACGATCGCCGCGATCGTCAGCGTCGAGGAGATCGTCGTCGGGGCGAAGCGGGTGCGCGAGTGGCAGACAGCGGCCGGGTCGCTCGTGGCGGACGGCACGGAGAACCTCCGTTCGGTCGACGGGATCGGACCGACTTTCGCTGGCCGGCTGCGCGACGTCGGCATCGAGTCGCTCGCCGACCTGATCGCGGCCGACGCGGACGGCGTCGCCTCCCTGCTTGGGAGCCGGCTCCGGACCGTCTCGACGGAGCGAACGGCGGCGTGGATCGCGGACGCGTCGGCACGGCTGCCGACGCAACCGGACGCATCGGCGCTCGAGTGGCGTTCTGTTCCCGACGACCCGGCGGAGGTCTACCCGCCGGCGGCGATCGGGCGGTACCTCTGGGTCGAGGTGACCCTCGAGGCGACCGTCGACGAAACGCCCGTCCTCGATGCGGTCGAGGTCACCGATCCGCGGCAGAGCCACCTCGACGACCTGCCGGCGACCTATCGATCGGACCGCGAGGCGAGCGCGTTCCTCGAGCCGTTTCTGGGGCTCTTCGAGAGCGTGCTCACGGAGATCGACGGATCGATCGCCGATCTCCCCTCGACGTTCGATCCGGACGGAGCGCCGGCCGACGGGGTGGACTGGCTCGCGACCTGGGTCGCGGCGGAGATCGATCCAGCCTGGCCCGAACCGGTCAAACGCGCGTACCTGAAGCGTGCGCCCGAGTTCCATCGGCTTCGAGGCACGCGACGCGGCCTCGAGGCGGCGATCGACTGCTATCTCGAGCACGTGACGATCGAGCACGACGGCTGGAGCGAACCACGGGCTGCCGGCGAGGGGTCCGACGGCATCGCGCTCGTCCGGGTGTTCGAGGCGCCGGACGTCGACCGTGCCGTCGGCACGGACGCACACGACGCGTACTCGCGTCTCGTACGCTGTCCCCAGGGATTCGCCGTACTCGTCCACCCCGCGGTCCCGGACGAGCACGTCCGGGCGATCGGCCGGATCGTTGGGAACCAGCGCCCCGCCCACGCGAGCGGGCGCGCTGTGGCGCTCCGGCCACTCACCGTCCTCACCGGGGAGGACGGCGAACGCGGCTTCCACACCTATCTCGGCATCAACACGGTGCTCTCGCGCCGCACGTTCGCGGTCGACTCGTCCGCGCTGGGTCAGGAGACGCTGCTGGACGAGCGTGAACCGGACGGGACCGCCGGCGTCCGCTCGCGGCTCGATGAGGATCTGTGGCTTTCATGACCGGGATGCCGAAACGCGACCGCTCACGACGGACCGACGTACCATCCAAGCCCCGACGAACGACCATCACCATCGACACCGAACACATGTCACGACGAACCACCACGACGCCGACCGACGAATCGATCGACGACCGCCAGCACGCCGCCCCCGAGCGGAATCGATACTTCCATGGGAAGCTGATGACCGCTCGGGACATGGCGGCCGAGCAGCGCTACCATCGGGGGCTGTTCACGCGACACGCTCGAAGCGTGACCGGATACGGGGTCGTGGAGGGTCTCGACGCCTCCGTCGAGCACGTCGACGGCGGACTGGCCGTCAGCCTCTCGCCGGGATACGCGATCGACTGCGCCGGCAGGCCGGTGGTCGTCCCGAGCGAGACGACCGTCGAGATCCCGAACGAGGAGATCCCGAGCGGCGACCGGCTCGAACTCCGGCTCGTATACGACGAGTGCGTGACCGAAACCGTCCCGATCCCCGGCTCGGAGGACGCCTGCGAGCGCGAGTGTGCGTACAACCGGATCGTTGAGACGTTCGATCTCGAGATCGACCGATACGATCCGACGGAACGTCCGGTGAAGCCGGTTCCGCCGGTCGATCTCCCCCGCGGCGGCACCGCCGAACCGCCGGTCGGGGACGACCTCGTCACCGAGCTCCGCGAGGAGCTCCGGGAGGCCATACGGGAGGAGGCGGAAGCCGCCACGGAGGCACGGATGGCCGAGCAGGCTGCGCGTGAGACGAGGTCCCGGGAGGCGGAGGAGTCGGCCCGTGAGAGCAGGACGGAAGCGGCCGACGAGTTCGGAACGTTGACCTCGGCGAGGCTCACGAGCGGGGAACTGCAGGCTCCCCGAACCGAACTCCTGGAGGCCGTCGATCTGGAGCAACGACGGTCCAGATTCCTGTTGCAGTCGAGCCCCGAGCCGACGCCGACGGCGGACGCCCTCCTCGAACCCGAACTCGCCGTCGTGAGTCGACGACGGGAGGTCGCGCTCGAGGCCGGCGAGACGGAGCGCGCGGAGCGGCTCCTCCAGTTGGCCAACGACATCGAGGCGGGCCGGACGTCGCTCGTCGCGGCGACGCGGATCGACGACGCGATCGAGACGGAGGCGGACGCCGTCGAGATCGACGACGCCGAAGCCAGCGAGACGGAGGACCCGTCCGACGGGGACGGTACCGGTGGCGTCCGTCGGTCCGCAGCCGATCCCCACCGGATCGCCCGGTCGTGGGACGGCGTCGGGAACCGTCCGGTCGGGTGCGGGACGGAGGTGGCGGGAACGGTCCCGCTCGGCGCGTTCGACCGCCCGGTCGACGGCAACGTCACGGTCGATCCGGCATCGCGGCCGCGAGTCTATACGAACGACATGCTCTACTCCGGGCTCGCACACCACGTCACGGACTTCGGAAACCCCCATGGCGTGGTCGCGTCCCTCAACGGGCTGACCGGCGGCGTGGAGCTGGACTCGGCTGACGGCTCCGTCGAGTTCGGGGTGGATCCCGGGGCCGGAACCGTCGACCTCTCGGTGGTCCACGCCGATGACGGCGGGGAGGAGGACGGGAGCGGCGGCGACGAGATCCTCCGCGTTCAGGCGATGGCGGTCGGAGCGGATGCGTTCGCCGGCGTAGCTGACGACTTCGACGTCGACGTGGCCGACGACCTGGCGGACGTGCTTCGCGAGGCGGTCCAGGCGGACGAGATCGCTCGGCATCCGGACCGATACCTCGAATTCATCGACGGAGCCGGCGGTTCGGACGTGCTCGAGCGACACCATGCGGTCGGGGACGCCATCGCCGAGCACGTGGGCGGACGGGGACGCTACGAGCACGCGGTATCCGTGCTTGCCGGCTCCGTCGACGAGGGCGACCCGCGACGGGTTGCCATCGCCCAGCTCCTCGTCGCCGACGCCGCACGGCGACTCACGGGGCAGACGGTGGATCTCACCCGGTTTTTCCCCAACCCGGATCCGGCCAGACCGCTCACGATCGATGGCGTGATCTTCGACGCGCCCGAGGGGTTCCAGCTCCTTCACGAGGAGTGGTACGAGATCCTCGAGGAGGCGGAGACGGAAGCGGAGCGGATGACCGACGAGGCCGATGACGACGACGGCGGGGCGGAGACGTTCAGGCCGGTCCTCCGCGGGGGACACATCGACCTCGAAAGGAGCCTGCAGGGACTGAAATCCTTCTCCACGGCGGTCGAATCGAAGGAATCGACGGAAAAACGGCCCGAATCGACGGAGGACCGAGCGGAGCCGGAGGGGACGCTACGGGCCCTTAAGACGGACGTGACCGCGGTGGAGTCGGCAAAGTCGTCGCGGACGGCCTTCTTCGGGCCGGCCGTCATCGAAGCACCCGAGCTCGGCAAGGATATCGTCGACGTCATCGACGACATCACCGTCCCGATACGCCGGACGCCACGGGCGTATCTCGACTTCAGCGAGCTCTACGTCGACGTGCCCGAGACCGGCTACGTCGAGGGCGACCTCGGAGTCGGAAAGTATCCCGTTGAGGTCCTCGCGCTCGATCGCGAGGGAAGTCCCGTCGACGAGGACGAGGTGGGGACCGGACGGGGCACGTTCACGGTGTCGGGGGACGGAATCGACCGGCTACGCCTCTCGGTGAGGCAGGGAACGGGGGAGCTCACCGAGCTGCGGATCCGATAGGCGGATCGCTCGATGCGCGGTCCGTTTCGCTTTTGAGCGTCACATCGGGTGGGTCCGAGTGAGCCTGACGTCACCCGTCGTGAAGCTGGAACTCACTTCCGAGCGACGATCCGAAGGACGTCCTCGTCGGCGAGCTCGTGGCCCTTTCCGACCTGCTGTTCGTCGTGTTTCGCGCTCGGACCGGTGACGCGGGCGAACTTGAACCGGTCGGCGAACTGGCCGCCGAGCTTCTCGCAAGCGTCGCCGACGGTGTCGCCCTCGAAGAGGATCAGCGGCTCCTCGTAATCCACGCCGCGGCCGGGCTTGTCCATGTAGATCCGGATCAGTCCGAGCTCCTCCCAGAGTCGGTCCTTGAGCCCGTCGAGCCCGCGCTCCTCCTCGGCGGAGATGAAGACGACCTCCTCCGGGTCGAGTCCCCGCTCCTCGAGTTCCGCCCGGACCGTCGGGAGGTAGTCGCGGTCGATGAGGTCGGCCTTGTTGACGGAGACCATCGAGGGAAGGTAGACGCGGTTGTCCATGACGGCGTCGACGAGCTCGTCGATCGTCAGGTCGTGCGGGATGGTCACCTGCGCGTTGACGTAGCCGTACTCGCGGAGGACCTGCTTGACCGTCTCCTCGTCGAGATCGACGGCGTCGCCCATCGTCACCTGGATCCCGTCCTTGTGGGTCTTCCGGACGTTGACGTTCGGCGGATCCGTGTCGATCCGGATGTTCGTGTCGTACAGCTCGTCGCTCAAGCGGTCGTACTGTTCGATCTCGAAGACGGAGAGCACGAACACGACCAGGTCGGCGGTCCGGACGACCGAGAGCACCTCCTTTCCGCCGCCGCGACCGCCCGCGGCGCCCTCGATCAGCCCCGGGACGTCGAGCATCTGAATGTTCGCCCCTCGATACTGCAGCATGCCGGGATTGACGTCGAGGGTGGTGAACTCGTAGGAGCCGACCTCGCTGTCGGCGTTCGTGAGCGCGTTGATGAGCGTCGACTTCCCCACGCTCGGGAACCCGACGAGCGCGACCGTGGCGTCGCCGTGTTTTTCCACCGCGTAACCGTGCCCGCCGCCCGCCGAGGACTGGTTCTCGAGTTTCTCCTTTTTCTCCGCGAGCTTCGCCTTCAATCGCCCGATGTGTGCCTCGGTGGACTTGTTGTAGGGCGTCTCGGCGATCTCCTCGCGGAGTTCATCGATCTCTTCCTCCAGTCCCATTACCGTAGGCTCGGCCGTTCGGCTCGTTAAACTTGTTCCTTCTCGGTCGCGGGCCACCCCGAATGAGGTCGTTCTCGGAGACGGGCCACCTCCGGCGACCCCGGTCGACGGCACCCTCGGGAAGGGCCCACGCGGACGGCTCCCGCCGAGTGGTTGGACCGTCGATACTTCGACACGGTTATATTCGACACCGCGAATCGTTCGGACGTCGAATGCCGGACCCGTCGAGCCTCCGTGACAGCACCCAGATAGTCCTGCCGTGTGACGACCTCGACGACCTTCGTGAGGAACTCGACGACCGGTTCGTGGTGACGATCTTCGAGACCGGCGGCCGCTGTCGGATCATCGGCAGTCCGGTGGAGATAAAGGACGTCAATCGGTTTCTCACGCGAAACGGCGTCGCCGTCGCGTAGGGTCGCGATCGAGCGCGGCCGTTCCCGCAGGGTTCCGCTATCCGATGACGCCGACGACCAGCTGGGCCGTGATCAGGACGAGAAAGACGAGCCCGGCCGCGAACGAGCCGGCGGCGATTCCGTGGGCGTTTCCGAGTCCGCGTCCGCGCGCACCGAAGTAGGCACCGAGGAAGACGAAGCCGGTGACCAACAGCCCGATCACTCCGTAGGTGGCGGTGAGAAGCAGCGACCCGGCCCCTTCCGGCAAGCCGAAGTCGCCGACGGCCAGCACGGCGAGCGCGCCGACGCCGATCGTGACGAGCACGAACGTGATCGACCAGACCACGGGCGTCCGCACGATCGCGTTCAGTCGGCGTACCGCCGCATCGTACTCGTCCCCCGATTTCTCTCCCCGGGGTGCCTTACGTCGACCGCCGATGCGCGCAATGGCGACGAACGTGGCGACCACCAGCAGCCCCATCACCGCCGTACTCAGGATGCCTATCGAGACCATTGTTTCTTCGTTATTGGTCGGTCCGGGCGTATATACAAATAGCCTTCGTATACGATGACCCGTCGCTCGTCGGGTTCGCTACAAAAGAGCTAAGTGCGCCATCGCCAAGGGGAAGACAAGAGCAGAGCGACAAACATGATAGACTCACTTATCCTGCAAGGGGCGACCGACTGGCGCGCGCAGGCGGAGGTCTTCGACGAGATCTTCTTCGTCTTTCTCGC